>JAPLHL010000080.1 GCA_026389655.1 Chloroflexota bacterium | reverse complement strand
GAGAATCTCAACGGTATATCCAGGTCTGCCAGTTGGGGCTTTCAGGGCAGTCAACAGATCGGTGTCAGGGATGGAATTAAATACAGCGTGAAGTTGCCTGACTGCCGGTACAGTGTTGACATTTTCAGCGCATACGCTATCATAATAAATAGTCAAGGAGCTCAACCCTCCGTGATAATGGGTGCTAGTTCAGTTACAGCTGCTAGTACCCAGAATATTCAGTTGGTGGGGGCAGAGAGAATCGAACTCTCATGGCTTTCAGGCCACCAGATTGACAGTCTGGCCTGTCTACCGTTTCCAGCATGCCCCCGCTGTAAAATAAGAGAAGTGGCACTGTCAACGCCACTTCTCTTTAAATTCCTTCCTATCTGTAAAATCCTTTGGCACATCCAAATCTATATGTCCGTCTTTGTTCACGTGGATAGCATCCATCCGAAATGGCAAGCGTTGACGTTTTCCATCAGGCCACGTAATCATAAATATGAAAGGCTCCTCAAACTTAATGGTAAAACCGAAATTATTAGCAGTTGTATCAGGTTCCACTTCCCAACTTGTAAGGCGCACCTTTTCAATGAAGAAGTCGTTGACTATGCGGTGTATTTCGTCTCGCACAGAAGCCATCCAAACATTCCTTATTATATTGCTGATTTCTGTCTTCTCGATTATCATTTCTCTTCCGATCTTCTCAGTCTTTATTCTCCCATCGGCAATCCAGCGATAAATGGTCTGACGAGTAACCTTCAAACGTGTAGCAGCTTCAGATACAGTGCAATAACGACCATGCGGAAAACGCTTTATCATTTGTCACATCCAATTAATATTGTAACATCATGTAACTACTGTAACTCAATGTTACACCCTATGAGACCTGTTGTCAATAGGGTGAGGGGGATTTCATGAATATTTCTGATTATTTCTATACGGAACGCGAAGCAGCTAAATTACTGGGAGTTAATAGAATCACAATTTGGAGGAGGATTAAAGAAAACAGATTTAACGTTCAGCGTATAGGAGGAATAGTACTTATTCCTTAATGGGAAATCGAATTGTTAAAGATCAAGCCAGCGTCATTAAATGTGTAGCCAAGAGTTTCGCAACAAGCTCTATTTGAATGAACGTAACGGCCTGGCAAAATGGTAAAATTGATTTATATTTAATTGGAGTTCAAGAAAACCATATGACGGTTGAAAGCAAACACGGACCCGGCCCTGGTGTGACTCACTGTAAGGATACTATGTTCCACTGGGGAACGCGCACGTATATCATGGGTATTATCAATCTCTCACCGGATTCCTTTTCCGGTGACGGGTTGGCTTCTGCGGAGAGTGCGCTGGAAAGGGCGCAACAAATGATCGCGGAAGGTGCGGATATCATAGATGTGGGTGGTGAGTCGACACGGCCGCAGTCCAGCCCTGTTTCGATTGAAGAGGAGATCGCCAGGGTTGTCCCTTTTATAAGGGTGGCCGCTAAAGTCCTGCCGGTGCCTATCAGTATTGATACCTATAAATATGAGGTGGCGAGGAAGGCCCTGGACGCTGGGGCCAATATTATCAACGATGTATCCGGGTTAAGGGAAGGTCCGGACCTTGTGAAGCTGGCTGCGGGGAGGGATGTTCCCATTGTATTGACCAGCAATGAGCGGGGACATGCCGTGACGAACATTATGCAATCAGTCACGGGCAATTTGAGTAAACTTATAGTGACTGCAGAGGAAGCCGGGGTAGCCTGGCGCAACATTATCCTCGACCCGGGGAT
>JAPLHL010000068.1 GCA_026389655.1 Chloroflexota bacterium | reverse complement strand
ATGTGGGTAGCCGACATGGATTTTCGGTCGCCCGGGCCCGTGATCGAAGCAATGAGAAAGGCAGTAAATCACGGGATCTTTGGCTATGCCGGTGTGCCCGAGTCATACTGCAATGCAGTAAAAGCCTGGATGAAAAAACGGCACAACTGGGAAATCGAGAAAGAGTGGATGGTTTACTCGCCTGGTGTAGTCCCGGCTCTTCATATGCTGATAACAGCGCTGACAGATTCCGGGGATGAGGTGATTGTGCAGCCGCCGGTTTACTTTCCTTTCTTTGACGCCATCAAATGCCATAACCGCGAAATCCTGGAAAACCCTCTCCAGCTGGAAGGAAACCAGTATGTTATGGATTTGATTGACCTGAAACAGAAAATAACACCCCGCACAAAAATGATTATTCTTTGCAATCCACATAACCCTATTAGCAGAGTATGGCGAAGGGAGGAGCTCGAACGCCTCGGTGAATTCTGCCTGGAGCATAATATTATTGTTGTGTCTGACGAAATCCATGGTGATTTGGTCTATACCGGTTTCAAACAAATACCTTTTGCCTCAATTTCAGAGCTTTTTGCGCAGAATTGCATAACATGCACTGCTGCAAGTAAGACATTTAACTTGCCCGGGCTTCAGACCTCGAATATTATCATCCCCAATCCTGATCTTAGAAAAAGGTTCAAAGAAACGGAACAGGGTTATGGCTTTGCATCACCAAATATCTTCGGCATCGCAGCAACGGAGGCGGCATACAGATATGGTGAGGAATGGCTGACACAGTTGCTGAATTACCTGGAAGGAAACATTAAATTCTTATCGGACTTTATCTCGCAAAGGATACCGGGACTCAAAGTGGTCCAACCTCAAGGAACGTATTTGCTTTGGCTGGATTTCCGAGGTTGCGGCATTGATCAGGCTAAACTGGGCAATTTCGTGAGAGAGGACGCCAGAGTAGCGCTCGAACCCGGCTTCATATTTGGCTGCAAGGAAAACGGCTTCGAGAGGATGAATATCGCCTGCCCTCGTTCAATCCTGGAGGAAGGCCTATGTAGGATTGAACGCGCTGTAAAGCTTATACAGCAAAAATGACATATGAGTAAAAAGTAAATTTACAATCGCATTGAGAATTAATAGGCTGCCGAAATTAAAGCCGTAAAATCTAAATGAAAATTAATAGTTTTAAGGGTCTGATTTCGTATATTACAGGAGGATCGAGTGGTATCGGCCTGGCTATAGCTAAGCTGCTTGCCTCTAAAGGGAGTGACGTTGTCATTTTTTCCAGGCGAATTGATGCTCTTGAAAGTGCTGTAACGGACATCAAATCCCATTGCATATCGGAAAAACAGCGTATTTCTTTCAGGGTGCTGGATGTATCTAAGCGTGAGATGGCACTGAAAATACTGCCCGATGCGGTAAAAGAGTATGGCCCTCCGGATATCCTTATAAATAGCGCTGGCATCTCCTATCCACAGGAATTCGTTAACATTCCATACGACAAATTCAATGACATCATCCAGGTTAATCTATACGGCACATGGAATACTATCGATATCCTGTTACATCACCTAAAGGCCAAAAAGGGATATATTGTCAATGTATCTTCGATCGCAGGCTTGGTCGGGATCTTTGGTATGACGGCTTACAGCGCTTCAAAATACGCTGTTATCGGCTTTTCCGAAGCATTAAGGAGTGAATTAAAGCGATATGATGTCACGGTTTCTGTTCTCTGCCCCCCGGACGTACGTACGCCAATGCTGGAAAAAGCAAACAAGATTAAGCCGCAAGAAGCAAAAGCGATCTCAGCCGCTGCAGTAATAATGGAGCCTGAAGATGTGGCAAAGATGCTTATCAAAACGATGGCCAAAGGTGATTTCCTGATAATCCCCAATGCTTCCGGGAGATTCACCAATATTATGAAAAGGTTCTTTCCGGGGCTGACGGAATGGGTTATAGACCGGAAAATTAAAGGCGTACGTAAGCGAGATAATTACCGATAAACAAGTCCGCTATTTTTTTCGCTTTGTCATAACCCCATATAACATTAGATCGATCATTGCGGAATATATATCTCTGAAAGACATGCCGTGTGCCAATACTAACGGGCTTTCTGTAATGAATAGGGTTGCTTCTGACAGGATGGCAGGCATCAGGTCCCAGTTGACTTCGGTAGGATCAAGCAGTCCCTCTTGTTTGGCCTTATCGAAGACATGCTTATAAATCTCACGAATAGAAGCCAGCCTGGAATCACGGTATTCGGTAAAGATATCCGGGTAAAGCGACTTCAGCTCGTTAACCCTTGCCGGCATGTCTCCTCTTGGCAACTGTTTTATAGCCTGTCTCACACGCTCGGCCGACTTCTTCGTATCGTAATTCTTGTGCCGGTCAAGATCTGCTATCGCCTCCTGAGTCAAGTCCACCATTAACATGAAGCTAGCTCTTACCAGGTCTTTCTTATCTTTAAAATACCTGTAAACGGTAGCGCGAGTTACTCCGCATTTGTTAGAGACGTCCTCAATTGTGGTTTTTTTTATACCATGTGCCAGATAGAGGTCAAGAGCGGCTGTAACTATTTTTGCTTGTGTCTGATTATAGCTGTGCATTGATATAATGTTAACACAAAATGTAATATCCGTATATACAGAGGGTCTTGCTTGAGATGTTATGCAGAAGCTGTGTTTAGATTCGTGGTGCGCCGCTTTTCAACAAGCTTAGCAAGCCATATGCTCATCTCGTACAGGACAATCAATGGTAACGCTACGAGTGTTTGATTAACGGGATCTAACGTGGGCGTAATTATAGCGCCCAAAATAAAAGCTGATATAACTGCCCATTTCCTCTGTTGTCCCATCCACTTTGACGATATAACCCCCAGTCGGGCCAGGAAGGTTGTAATAACCGGTAACTCAAATATCATGCCGGTTGCCAGTAGCAACCTCCCGATCAGAGAGATATAATTACCGATCCTGATTTGAGGAGTCGCTATATCTGCTCCGAAGCTCATCAAAAACTGCATTGCGGGTGGCAACAAAATAAAATAACTGAATGCCACTCCAGCTATAAACATAAGAAATATAAAAGGAAGTACAATCCAAACATATTTTTTTTCACGCGGCGTCAGGGCAGGCGCCACAAATGCGATTAATTGATAAACCAGCACTGGCATCGCCACAATAATTCCGGCTATAAGACACACCTGCATGTATGTACCAAGCATCTCGGTCACGTCGATAAATATCAGATGGATGCCCTTGGCTGGCCATACCAGGACTTGAAAGAGCTGCTCTGCGAAGACAAACGAGATAATAATGCCGACAGCGATAGCTATGAGACAAACGACAAGACGCCGCCTCAACTCGTTGAGATGCGCCCATATGGTATTGACTTCTTTATTTGCCATTTATGATTGATGCGTTTCCTTGTTTTCAACGCGCGTGGTTTTTATCGTATTGATGGTAGAGAGGGATGTCTTATCCTTCATCTCCTCATTCACTTTCTCATTCAACTCCGATACAGATCGCGTTAAATCGCCCATAACCTTGCCCGCTTTCTTCGACATTTCCAGAAGTCGTTTTGGACCGAAAATGATAAACGCAATCAGTAGTATAAGGAGTACTTCGAATGGACCTATCCCAAAAAAATCCATGAAATTAAGAACCCTGTAGAGTATCTAAACCTAATTGTTGGCATAAGATCATCGATTTAACTCTTTTTAGATCGATGATCTTTACACTGACTATTCTGGTTTGCCGGTGTCATCCTTCTTTGTATCTGTGGAATCCGTTTTGCTGGCGTCAATTTGTTCCTTCTTCTTATCTTCGTCCCCTGAAAAACCTTTTCGGAAACTACGAATTGCCTTACCAAGTGATTCTCCTATCTGCGGCAACCTGGTCGCGCCGAAAACAAGCAACACAATAAGTAGTACGAGCAGAAGTTCCCATATGCCAAAATTTCGAAACACTTATTAACTCCTCACTATGATTTGAGCTTATTCCGTAAACGACACCTACGGCATATTTCTAGCATATATGAGTACGTTAGTCAAAAGGACACAACTGCAGCCGTCCCGATTATCTGGCATAATCTTCTCCGGAGGTGCCCAAATTGGAAAAGAGAGCTATAGATACTGATTTCCTGCTGAAAGCAGGCCCGTACTCACATATTGTTGAAGCAGGCGACTTCCTTTTTCTGTCGGGTATAGACCCTATCGATCTGGCGAAGGGGCTTATTGTCACCGATAACATCGAAAAGGCGACCGAAATCGTATTGGAAAATATGAAACTGTCGCTTGAATTGGTAGGAAGCAGCCTGGATAAGGTTGTCAAAGTGACCATATTTATGCGGGATATGAAAGATTTTGACCGTCTTAACGCCGTATATGCCAGATACTTCAAAGAAGCGCCCCCTGCAAGGACGTGCGTGGCCGTAAAAGAAGTTCCCGGAAATTTTCCTCTCAAAATGGAGGCAATTGCTCTGAAATGATCTAGCCGATGGGGATTTTTTTCAACGCCTGACCGGCAGCGTGTAAAGTATTTCGCATATCTTCAGGCGTATGAGCTAGGCTCAGAAAAGCAGCTTCAAATTGGGATGGTGGCCAGTAGATGCCACGATTCAATAGCTCTCCAAAAAACTTGGCAAAAATCCTTGTGTCGGACATTTTGGCGGACTTATAGTCCGTCACAGGCTTGTCTGTAAAGAAAACAGTTAACAGCGAGCCGGCCCGCGGTATAGTAACAGGTATACCCGCCCGGCAGGCCACCGACGCCAGACCCTCCTGCAGAATAGCCCCTGTCTCTTCAAGTTGCTGATAATTACTTTTACTATTCAGTATCTTCAATGTTTCGATGCCGGCAGTCATAGCCAGCGGATTGCCTGACAGCGTGCCTGCCTGGTAAACGTTCCCCAATGGGGCGATCATTTCCATAATATCGCAGCGCCCGCCATAAGCCCCCACCGGCAGTCCGCCGCCAATTATCTTGCCGAGACAGGTTAGGTCCGGCTTGATACCGTACAATTGCTGGGCGCCGCCATACGCAACGCGGAACCCTGTTATTACTTCATCGAAAATCAGCAATGCTCCGTACTTCTTGGTTATGCTGCGCAGGCCGCTGAGGAAACCCCTGGAGGGCAGAACGACACCCATATTGGCAGCAATAGGCTCCACGATGACGGCTGCGATTTTATCCGGGTACTTTTCAAATAGCCTGGTTATCGCTTTCATATCGTTATACGGAGCTACCAGCGTTGTGCGGGCTGTAGCTTCAGGCACTCCCGGCGAATCGGGTATTCCCAAAGTAGCTACTCCCGACCCTGCGCTGACAAGCAGGCCATCCGAATGGCCATGATAGCAGCCGGCAAACTTAATGATCTTCTCTCTTCCTGTATAAGCCCGTGCCAACCGCAGCGCCGTCATGGTCGCTTCCGTCCCTGAGTTAACAAAGCGGACCATCTCAATCGAGGGCATGGCTTCACATATCATCCTGGCGAGCTTTGTCTCCAGCTCAGTTGCCGCTCCGAAGCTTGTGCCGTTTTCAATGCATCTATTTAAGGCTGCACTTACCCGGCTATGAGCATGGCCGAGGATGAGCGGCCCCCACGAGCTTATATAATCAATATATTCATTGTCGTCCGCATCATATATCTTGGATCCTTTGCCCTTCACAATAAACACCGGCGCTCCGCCGACAGCCTTAAAAGAGCGCACAGGGCTGTCCACTCCACCCGGCAGATACCGGCGTGCATCGGTGAAAAGTCGGCGTGATTTCTGCGTTTCTCTCATTTTATTGCTCATTTGGCTGCCATCAGCCATTCTGCAACTTGTTTTGCATGATACGTAATTATAATGTCCGCCCCGGCTCTCTTAATTGATACAAGAATCTCAAATATCACCCGTTTTTCGTCAATCCAACCCATCTTGGCCGCTGCTTTTACCATTGCATATTCTCCGCT
>JAPLHL010000279.1 GCA_026389655.1 Chloroflexota bacterium | reverse complement strand
AGGATATTGCTTATCTTCAGAAGACACTATTATAAGTGGCCAGCATTTATCTGAACTAATTGATTAAAGCCTCAATTTGACCTTCATGTTGTATCTTATGCTCAGCATAATGCCGACGAACAGGAAAGAAGCCAGCAATACCAGCACTATCCATCCCTGGTAAGGGTAGAGTAATGTATTCTGCAGGAAAAGTGCGCAGGCGGTACATAGTACAGGAAGGACAAGCAACCCATAAACCAAGAAAATAATTGTCCTGGTGACGAAATTCATTTTCCTCAGGCTTTTTTTAAGGAAATATTCCATGATATAGTCGCTAGCGAAAAACATCAGTGCTGTAGAGAGGAAGAATGATATCTCCGGTATCCTGGCAATCAGATACGCTGGGACTGAATCAAGCGCAAGTACATTGTAAGCCATTTAAAATCGAAAGGCCTCCTTTATTGCTTTGATTTCCTATGGGGCTGTCGGGGTATATATTATTTATCATTAAACCACGGAACGAAGTCCGGCAGGTCGGTACTGGGTTTCATCTTGAAATTCGGCGGCCTTTTCTCTAAGAATGATGTCACACCCTCAATCATGTCAGCTTGTTTGAAGGTCCAGTATCCCAGTTTGGAGTCCCAATAATTGGCTTCCTTTGGGGAGTCCGCGCCCATCATCTTCCAAATAAGCTGCCGGTTCAAAGCTACACTTATCGGAGACGTATTTTGAGCAATTTCCAGGGCCAATTGACGGGCCCGGGGCATAAGGTCTTCGGGCGCCAGGACTTCGCTTACCAATCCGGCAGCCAGGGCTTCTTGTGGTTTAATTATCCTCCCGGAGAGAATCCACTCCAGCGCCTTACTTACTCCAACAATACGCGGCAGGAACCAGCTGGAGCAGCCGTCAGCCATAATTCCTCTCCTGGAAAAGACGAATGCCATTTTGGCCTTCTCAGAGCAGATCCTAATGTCCGCCGGTAAGGTGATAGTTATACCCATACCAACCGCGGCCCCGTTGATAGCGGCAATTACCGGCTTTCTCATCTTATAAATTGGTATAGACATTTGTCCGGCGCCGTCACGAAATGATTCCATTTCCTCGCCGTAACGGACCGCATCCTTTTGAAATACAGATGCGCCTGCCGACAAGTCAGCACCTGCACAGAATGCCTGCCCGGCGCCTGTTATTATCACCACCCTTATTTCATCGTCCATATCGGCGCTTTTCAGAGCGCCAATGATTTCCGGTCCTAAAAAATCATCTACTGCATTGAGTTTATCCGGTCTGTTGAGCGTTATAGTCAGCACACGTTCTGATACGGAATAGATTAAATGCTTGTATTCCATACTGTATTTTCACTCCTTAATCATAGTCTCGTCTCGAGTTTGCATTTACCAATTTTACTCCTGCATATCAGCGTTATCAACGGATGATGGTATCATCACTTACCGTGTTTAGGTAGCAGTGATTTTATTAATAACCCAATAAATCATTGGGTAGCTGTTTGTAACTATGGGATCTCCCCCATCCTTTCGCGAGTCATTATGATGCTCTATTTCTAAGGCTATTGAGAATTTCTTGTTGTCATGTAAAGTGGAAGACAAGTCTTACGGCACGATTGGGTGCTATTCAGATGAATTAAATGGACGTGCTATCTCGATCAGCACTTCTATCGGTTTATTGTTCCCATGAGTATGCTTTCCTGAAAGTCTCAGGGCAGAGCCTGCTCCACAGTCAAAATATCATAACTATTTAACTTGCTGCCTTCTTATTATAGTACTAATCCATATCTCGCATGATAAGATTTTTATAATTGCTATTAGTGACTGACACGTCTCAATAACAGGGGTAATCAATAAGAGAAGGTTTAAGAAGAGGATATTAAAGTATTTAACATAACGTATAAGAAGTTTTCCTCAACTACTAACAATATTAGGATTAAGGACGTGTCGATGTCGCAGGCAATATATTATTGGAGGTAACTACATTGAAAAGGTTTATTATTCTTTCTTTATCACTATTATTATTACTGATTCTCATCCCAAGTTGTGTCACAATTCAAATCCCGGCATCACCGACTACACCCCCGTCGGGAACGTCTTCGGTTATAGGCACCTTTAGCAGTAATCCATCGACGATCAATCCCGGTGGCACGTCAAATCTAGTATGGGATGTGACCGGAGCTAACACGGTGAGTATTGACCATGGAATAGGTGTGGTTAATGCTGCGGGATCCAGGGCAATATCACCGGCTACATCCACAGTGTATACCATCAGCGCTACCAACTCTTCTGGTACCGTTACCAGCTCAGCGGTAACTACGGTCAATGCAGTTGCACCGTCAGAGGATAGAATGCCGCCGGTTATCGCAGAATTCAGCAGTAATCTTAATTCCAATGGCTCATCGACTCTGGTTTGGAATGTGATAGGAGCCGACACGGTGAGTATAGACCAGTATATTGGTATAGTTGGTGCGTCGGGAAGCATGGTAGTAGCACCGGCTGCAGCCACTGTTTATACTCTTAGTGCTGAGTATTTGATCGGTAATTGGGCCAACGAAGTTGGTACCGTTACCAGATCAGTGACGACGCCGGCCCAGGTCTCAGGTACTCCATGGATCAAATGATACTGTATTGAGTTAAATCGACTTTAAAATGACTGCGGGGACCTGTCTCAATAGAAGACATATTTCCTCACGCACAGGGAGAAATTGAATTTGCTGCTGCTACCGGGGGCCGTAAAGCGGTCTCCGATGGTAGCAGCAAATCTAATTGGGGCTCATCTCGGCCACTTTTGGACGGATGAATGAAGCTTAAAACAGCTTAAATACACTCTGCAGTAGCCAGATTATGAGGAAAATAGCTCCAATAATCAAGGCTATATGGATCAGCCAACCTAAACTGCGGAAGAAGATAATACCCATCAGCCACAAAACGAGGATAATGATGCCAATGATTAATAATATAGACATAGTACCTTCCTATTATTATATTTAGAAACAATATATCGTCATTTGGGTACGGAGCGGGTTGAGGTGGTCCCCAAAATTCGGACAGGTTGTTAAGAGAGAGTTTTGCCCCTAAAATAATCAAACAGAAAGGGAGCAAAACATGAAAGGAAACCGCAAAAAACACAGCCCATCCTTCAAGGCAAGGGTAGCCCTGGAGTCAC
>JAPLHL010000113.1 GCA_026389655.1 Chloroflexota bacterium | reverse complement strand
CCAAAGGAATACGGTGGGCAGGGGGCGTCTTTTTCCGAGCAGTATGTCTATATGGACGAAGCAAGTTATCGTGGGATTCCAGGGACTCAAATGGGTGTCAGTGGAATTGGCTGGGTCGGTCAGTCCCTCATGCTCTTTGGCAATGAGGAGCAGCGTAAGAGATACCTTCCGTCAATAGCAGCCGGAGAGCCCGACGGCGTATGGTGTACTGCCTATAGTGAACCTAATGCCGGCTCCGACTTTGCTAACATTCAGACCCGTGCAATAAAAACGGGAGACGAGTATATACTCAACGGGCAAAAGATCTGGACCAGTTGTGCCCATCGTGCCCGCTGGTGTTGGATGGCAGTTAGAACCGATCCGAACGCTGTAAAAAAGCAGCACGGAATTAGCCTCATTATCCTTGATATGAAAAGTCCGGGGATTACCATCAAACCCATTGTGAACTATGCTGGAATACATATATTTAATGAGCTCTTCTTTGATAACGTTAAAGTGCCTGTCTCGAATCTGGTAGGTACTGAAAATCGCGGCTGGTATCACCTTATGCAATCGCTGGCGTTCGAGCGCCACAGCATAGCTCCGCAATTCTATGGAGGAGCCAAAAGAACACTTGAATACATTGTCAAATACGTGTTGGAGACAAAATATAATGGTAAGCCTATGGCTGCGGATCCACTTGTACGGCATAAGCTGGCTGAAAGGGCGGTCGAGCTTGAGACGCTCAGGATGTTCAGCCTGGAAATAACCTGGAAAATGAGCAAGGGCATCATCCCTGTTTATGAAGCAGCCAGGAACAAAGCGTATTGCGATCTTGTAATGAGGAATATTGCGACGACCGGGACCGAGATCATAGGTGCCTACTCGCAGGTAGATGTGCGGTCTAAATGGGCCAAGATTATGGGGAATATTACCAGGATGTATATGATGTTCCCTGGAATATCAATTGCCGGTGGTACCGATGAGATACAAAAGAATATCATTGGGCAGTTCAAGATGGGGTTACCCAGGCCATACTAATGGAATTGATTTGAGGTTTGAAGATGGATTTCGATTTTAATGAACAACAAAGTATGTTGAAAACGATGGCAAGGGACTTCCTGGCAGGGGTTTGTACGAAAACTCGGGTACGTGAGTTGGAAAAGGATGAAAAAGGGTATGACCCGGATATGTTCTCGAAGATGGCAGAATTGGGGTGGATGGGGTTGATATTCCCCGAGGACTATGGGGGAATGGGGGCTGAATTCCTTGATCTTGTAGTGCTTATGGAAGAAATGGGTAGAAATATAATTCCCGGTCCGTTTTTTTCAACTGTGGGCTTATGTGCCATCCCTATACTTAAATTTGGTACGGAAACACAAAAAAAGAAGTATCTTCCGGCTGTGGCAGAGGGTAGAAACGTTTGGTCACTGGCTTATACGGAAATTTCTGGAAGGTTCTCACCGGTTGATATTAATTGTATGGCAGTGGCAGACGGCAAGAACTATGTAATAAACGGAGAAAAGTGGTTTGCTCCGTTTGCCCACATAGCTGATTACCTGCTTGTCATCTGTAGAACTGAAGCAGCAAAAGCAGATACGGATGGACTAACTGCGTTTTTAGTTAAAGCAGGAACGAGGGGTATTAAAACGGAATTAATCCCGACTGTTTCAGGTGACGGACAATGCAGAATTAGATTTAAGAATGTGATAGTCTCCAAGCGGGATATCCTGGGCAAATTGGGTCAGGGTTGGAAGGTGATAAATTATCTGATGCAACACGCTACAATACTGAAATGTGCTGAAATGGCAGGAGCATGCGAGGCTGTACTTGAAATGACACAAGCTTATGCCAAGGACAGGGTGCAGTTTGATAAGCCTATTGGTTCGTTCATGGCTATACAGCATAAGCTGGTGGACATGCTTATTGATGTGGAGGGGCTTCAGTTCGTTGTACATAATGCCGCATGGCTTGTTTCGATTGGGGCAAGGGCTGATATGGCAGTGTCATTGGCAAAAGCAAAGGCGAATGAGGTTTATCAGCGGGTTTGCATCGACGGTATTAAAATACATGGAGCTATAGGTTTTACTATGGACCATGACATTGGCTGCTATTTCAGACGTGTGAAAGCCGACGAGTTTATGTTGGGGGACACTGATTTACACCTTGAAAAAGTTGCAGGAGAAATGGGGCTTTAATTAACCAGTCAATAAATAATTAGTTACGAATTGGTAAATTTAGAGTCTAAAATGAATCTGCAAATATACGTATAAGCAATTGTGAACATTTACAATATGTTGTAAAATCGGCGCTGGCAAATAAATCGGGAATTTGTTCTCAAAATATAGGTTAAGTAAAGGAGGAGAAATGGTAGGTATCAAGTCTTATGGGGCGCATATACCAAGATTTCGTCTGGATCGCAATATCATGCAATTGGCGCTCTTGTTTCTTGGTTTTGGACCGCTGAGGGGAGAGAAAGCGGTTGCCAATTGGGATGAAGACAGTATCACTATGGCAGTTGCTGCCGCCAAGGATTGTTTGAAAGGTGAAAACAAGGATAAGGTCGATGGGCTATATTTTGCCACTACTTCTCAAATTTATTCATTAAGACAGAACGCGGGTATCGTGGCAGCCGCGCTGGACCTCGCTACCAACAGCAGGACAGCCGATTTTACCGATTCTACAAAATCAGGCACTGGTGCACTGCTTGCTGCTGCAGATGCCATTTCAGCTGGATCACTCAACAGCTGCCTGGTTTGTGCTGGAGATTGCCGGGTCAGCAAGGTTGGCAGCAATGGGGATTATACGTACGGAGATGGGGCCGCCAGCTTTTTACTGGGTAAAGATGACGTTATAGCCACCATCGAGGGGTCTTTCTCAACTTCACATGATTTCGTTGACCGGCGGCGTTTGGAAGGTGAACGTCTTGAACACGTGTGGGAAGAGCGTTTCATCAGGGATGCTGGCTACATGAAATTTATACCGGAAGCAGTGATGGGGCTGGTGAAGAAATACAACTTGAACATTAAAGACTTCTCAAAGGTAATTTATGCATGCGCTTTTACAGGCGCACATGCTGCCCTTGGCAAAACGTTGGGTCTAACTCCTGAACAAGTCCAGGAGCCGTTGCTCATGACAGTGGGCGACACCGGCGTGGCACAGCCGTTAATGATGCTGGTGGCAGCGTTGGAAGATGCCAAACCGGGCGATAAGATAATGGTAGTCAGTTTTGGCCAGGGTTGCGATGCTTTCTATTTGACCGTCACTGATAATATAACCAAAGTTAAGGACAAGAAAGCAATTAAAAGAAATCTTGCCAACAAGGTCCCGCTCGGCAGCTACGAAAAATACCTGGCTTTCCGCAAATTGATGCCGTGTGAAATCGGGATCAGGGGAGAAGAGACTGTCTTTACATCATTCTCCATCATTTCGAGAGAAAGCAGGGAACTATATGGCATGGTTGGCAACAAATGTAAGAAATGCGGCACGCCGGCCTGGCCTTTCCAGAGGGTATGTCCAAATCCTGATTGCGGTGCAATCGATCAGATGGAGCCCTACAGGTTCGCTGATAAACTGGCCAATATTTTCACTTACACGAGCGACTTCCTGGCGCCCAGCATCGATCCGCCTGCTTCATACGGTTTCATAGACTTTCAGGGTGGTGGAAGGTGTGCAGTGGACTTTACCGACTGTGATCCCAATGCACTGAAAGTGGGGATGCCGGTAGAGTTGAGTTTCAGGATAAAGTTTGCGGATGAAAAGCGGGCCGCTGTCAACTACGGCTGGAAAGCCATGCCTATCGTTGCCTGAAAAAAATTTAAGTAATGCAAGGAGGAAATGAAAATGGCAGAAGGAATTAAAGATAAAGTAGCCATAATCGGCATGGGATGCACCAAGTTTGGAGAACGCTTCGATGCCAGCCCGCAGGACCTCATAGTTGAATCATTCGTTGAATGCCTGCAGGACTCCGGCTTGGAAAAGAAAGATATTCAGGCAGCGTGGTGGGGCATCCATATGCCTGACATTAGCATGGGTCGTGGAGCAACCGCCCTGGGAATTACTCTAAAATTGCCTTTCATTCCTATAACCAGGGTAGAGAATTTCTGCGCCACCGGCTCTGAGGCATTAAGGGGAGCAGTATATGCCGTGGCGTCAGGGGCATATGATATATGCCTTGCTCTGGGGGTGGAAAAACTGAAGGACACAGGCTATGGCGGGCTGCCGCTTGCCGGAGGCCTCGGATACAAGATGCCGTTAAATGGTTTCAACGTGACTGCGCCTGGCGGCTTCGCCATGATGGCAACCAAGTACTTCTCCCAATATAACCTCAATCCACAGGATGGAAAAATGATGCTGGCCAAAGTATCGGCCAAGAGCCATAGAAATGGGGCTTTAAATCCCAAGGCACACCTCCGCAAGGAAGTGACGGTTGAGCAGATTATGAATGCGCCCATCGTAGCATGGCCCCTCGGGCTTTTCGATTGCTGCGGTGTTAGCGATGGCTCGGCCGCTGCAATTGTCTGCCGGGCTGATATGGCCAAGAAATTCAGGCCGGATCCTGTATTCGTAAAATCACTGCAAATCTCCGTATCTTCCGGTGAGGAAATGCTTTATACCAAATGGGATGGGTCACATGTGGAACCGGCATTTCGTGCCGGCATAGCTGCCTACAAGGAAGCTGGCATCAAGAACCCGCGGGAAGAAGTGAGCATGGCCGAAGTCCATGACTGCTTCTCTATCACTGAAGCTACCGCAATGGAAGACCTGCAATTCAGTGCACGGGGAAAGGTGAAAGAAGATATAGATGCCGGGAGGTTTAACTACGATGGGGCACAGCCCATCCAGATTGATGGTGGCCTGAAATGCTTTGGCCATCCCATCGGCGCCAGCGGCCTGAGAATGATGTATGAAATGTACAAACAGTTGCAGGGCAAGGCCGATAAGAGGCAGCTCAAAGATCCGAAGGTTGGACTAACGCACAACATGGGTGGCTTCCCATCGATGAACATTGTAAGTGTTTGCATCGTCGGCAAATAAAATATTGCGGGGGTTGTAATGGCTGCATTTGTAGTAACTGATAGCTTAAAAGCGATGATCGGGCGCGCCGAGGACCCTGTCGTCTCCAAGGTGGAAGAAGGAGCAATCCAGAGGTACGCACGGTCAGTGGATGATCCAAATCCGTTGTACAACGACGTCGAATATGCCGCGCAAAGCCAATGGGGTCGGTTGATGGCCCCGCCCGGATTCTCCGGATGGCCGGTAAAAGCCAAGGGATTTGACATGTTCAAACTGTTTGAGAAGCTTCAAAAAGCCGGTGCGCCCATGGGGCTTCTGGACGGTGGAGTAGAGTTCGAATTTTTCGGTCCCATAGGCGCCGGGGATATATTGATATCGGTCACCAGGATTGCCAATATTGAGGGACGTGAAACTAAAATGGGTCCCACTATGGTGACAACTGTCGAAACTACGTCTATCAATAAACGGGGTACGGTTGTTATGATCATGCGGAATACCTTGCTCCATTTTTAATATTGGCTGGCATAATTTTTCGGGAGGTATAATGGGTAAACAGATTTTTTATGAAGATATTGAAGTAGGCAGCGAAGTAACGGCGCTGAAAAAGATAGCTACAACCAAAATGCTGGTTCAATGGGCCGGCGCGTCAGGCGACTTTAACCCTCTGCATTATGAGGATGATTTCGCCAAGAACCTTGGTGTCGGTCATCCTATTGTGCACGGACAGTTGAAACGGGCATGGCTGGTTCACCTTATGACGGATTGGATCGGTGAGAAAGGAATGCTTAGGAAGCTTTCGTGCCGGTATAAGGGTATGGATTATCCGCGCAAAATGAAAGGCTTCGATGATCCTGTTGATGGGGAAACATGGTGGTGCAAGGGTAAAGTGACAAAAAAATACATGGAAGGTGATCAGTGCCTGGTTGAGTGTGAAATATGGGTGGAAAATGGGAAAGGCGATAAGACCACACCTGGTAGTGCTGTAGCTGCATTGCCATCCAAATCGAAATAGCTGTTTGAGCTGAACATACGGTCAGCGGCAGTCGAAGTATAGATGGAGAGACTGCCGTTGACCTCTTTTATATTGGTATATCAAATCACTATATATGATCATTACTGGGTGTGTTTTAATATAGGCGTTTAAAGGCCTTAGACGACGATCAGGGATGTATCTGTGATCATAGATTATCCGTATGTTTTGCATGTTATTGCATTACATTATATAGCCGTTTTGATACAAAATAAGTAATTCTACGTATGAACGTGATTAAAGCAGACGATGGTATAATGTAATAGCAGGTAATAATAAATGATTAATATTATATTAGCTTTTATCGTTTCCATAGTTATAAGTTACTTGATTGGCTCTATACCTACAGCCTATTTGGTAGGGCGTGCTTTTAAAGGTGTGGACATTCGGCAAATTGGAAGCCACAATATGGGGGCCATGAACACTTTTTATACTATAGGATTTTGGCCCGGTATGTTGGTTCTGGCCTGCGACGTTGGAAAAGGCATCGTGGCGCTGCTTCTGACATTTATAATAGCATCTTATGTATTTCCTATACCCGCAAATTTGGTAATTCCGATTGAGATGGTCTCCGGTGTTGTTGTGATAGCCGGTCACAATTTTCCGCTGTTTCTTAAATTCAAAGGGGGTAAAGGTGGGGCGGCTGCAATCGGGGTGCTCGCCTTTATTGTGCCTTGGATAAATTGGATTACTGTTGGAACATCGAAAATTCCCCTCCCCGCTGGTGATCTAATATATCTGGCATCATTCCTGTTGCTTTTACTGATTACGCGCTGGGCTACCTTCGCTTATGGTATATCCTTTATCGCCTTCCCGATTATTGCGTGGTTTGGCATGCACGATCAAGGACTCACCATTTACTCTGTATTTATCGCACTGGTGCCAATATTAATGTATATACCACGTATAAAAGAGATCCTGGGTAAATCAGAGGGTAATTTTAAAAGAGCTATCTTCAGGAAGAACATAAAAGACAGGATGTAGTATGAGGTGGTCCCCAAAATTCGGACAGGTTGTTAAGAGAGAGTTTTGCCCCTAAAATAATCAAACAGAAAGGGAGCAAAACATGAAAGGAAACCGCAAAAAACACAGCCCATCCTTCAAGGCAAGGGTAGCCCTGGAGTCAC
>JAPLHL010000106.1 GCA_026389655.1 Chloroflexota bacterium | reverse complement strand
ACTCTTTGAGAGTGGCGTCGATGCCGTGCCCGAAGAGCTTTATCTTGATCTGTTCGCCATTGCCATATTTCTTGTAGACCTGGCATGTTTCGCAGATGCTGGTGTCACGCCCGGTGGCGCCTTTGTCATCCAGTTTGCAGTAGGTCCCTTCGATCTCCCAGCAGGGCAGGAACTGGTATTTTGCAGCCGGGCATTCACCCTTGATCATGTCAGGACAATGGCTCTTCTCCCAGCACGGTACCTTGTCAGTCCAGTAATTCATGGTTTCTTCCTCTACCGCCGTTGTTACTTTATTGGTCTGCATTACTTTCGCCATTGTCTTTGCCTCCTGTTTTTATCCTTTGCTTATTTTGTTTTCTCTTTACATTACTAATTTAACATGCATTCCGGCGCAGTCCATCCGTCCCAAGGCCTAAATTAATAATGCGCAAAAGCGCATTAATGAATAGATAAGCCTAAGCCGAAATGCTTAGAGTACGGTATTTAATAGAAGATTCGAGAGGGGATGACTGCTGATAACTTTGGCCAGCATATAAAAGGGCCCTCCTGAAGAATTCAGGAGGGCCCTTATCAAACCGTGCAAACGCAATCAGTCTAAGTCGAAAGCTTCTCCTCCGCCTCTGCCAGTGTGGCGTCGCCGACCTTTTTAAGATTGGCGTCAAGGTCTATGCCTTTGCCTTTGAGGTAGGCCCTGCGGCTGAAATACCAGATTGCACCCAGTGCGAACACGCCCAGCAGGATAATGATTACCCATGGTACCTGTGTGGGGTTGCCCTCCTTGTCCATCATATCCAGCAATATCCCCATCAGAAAGATGAAAGCAGATGTGATCACTGCTCCCAGGAAGGTGAACCATCTCCAGAACGGGTTGAACTTGATACGGGCTTTGGAATAGAGGTTTGGCATTCTCTCCGGTATCTTCAATACGCACCACGCCAGTACGATCTGGATTACCATCACTGCCAGCACCGATGCCAGTGCATATTTATCAATAGTGGCCGCTATAAGTATGCCGATTATGCTGATGACTGTGGCAATGAGAATAGCAACATCAGGTGACTTGAATTTGGGATGCAGGTGCGCCACAGCTTTAGGCAGCAGTCCGTCCCTTGCCCAGGCCACCAGGTCACGCCCGCATGACCAGATGAGGGCGTTGATAGTCGTGAGTATGGCCCCCATGGCTGCTATAAATACGACGTAAATGCCAATCCCGGGCAGCATTCTCCCGGCGTCTACCATCACGGCAGTACTGCCGACCTTGGCCACCTCTTTCCAGTTCATGCTGGCTACCAAGCCATAAGGCTGTATGACGTACAGGAAGAACACTATGACGAATGCAATGATCAGGGCTAACGGCAGCGTGCGCCGGGGGTTCTTTACATCGCCGCCTATATCGGCCAGTGCAAGCAGCCCGGACCAGGTGACGCACCCCAGCACGACAACTACCATGAACATGATAGGTCCGTTGGGGAAGAGCGGTACCATATTGGCTGGATTCGCATTCACTGCACCTGTTATGCCGAAGATGGTCATGCCGATCAGAAGCAAAACGAAAAGTATAACTTGCAGCCAGGCTGCAAAGCTCACACCTATGAAGTTGATCACCGCGAAGAACAGGACGATGGCGATGGCCAGCACCCATGGTGGCAGTGCGAAGGCCGGGTTAAAGGATTGGATGAAGGCAATTACATACTGCGAAAAACCAACGGACATGAGCACATTGCTTGCCAGCAGCGCCAGCACCGCCCCAAAGGCCACGATGCTTCCCCATGCCGCCCCGGCTATCCTGGTCACAGTAACATAGTTTGCTCCCGTTACCGGCAGGGTCCCGGTCAGCTGTATTTCGCAAAGCACTATGAAGATGGACGGTATACATGCCACCGCCATCGCCAGGAAAACGCTCGGCCCGGTCATGCCAACCATGGTAGGCAGCAATATGAATATCGCTGCGCCGATTACCAGGCCCACGATCATGGCCACGGCCTCGAGAAGGCCGACCTTCCTCTGCATGACTTCAGGTTTCTGCTGTGCCAATTTCAACCTCCTAAAATAAAATTTGGACCCTAGCGGTTTTTTACGCCGGCCGTTTACTCCTCGAAGCCGGTTATTTTCTTGGTCCTTTCCGCCCAGTCGACGCCCTGTTTCTTGAGCCACCTGACCCGCAAAAGATAATAAACAATGAAAAGCGCCGTCAGTCCGATCAGGATGCAGACCATTAAAACCGTGTTCTTGTAATTGAGCATGACGCCGATAATGAACGGGATGCTTGTAGCCGCAGTGACGATGGCCAGGACTATCAGCCACGGCCTGGGTATTTTGATATAGGCCTTGTTGTATTCTTCAGGGAACCTCACGGGCAGGTTGATCACTACAAATGCGCCGACTATCGTCATCAGCAGTATGCCCACGGCCGCCAGTACTCCATAGAAATCTATATCTATTCCCGCAAACTGGAGGAGCAATAGTAGCATGGCCAGCAGGAAATACAGGCCTACCGACCGTATTGGCGTGAGCGTACGCCGGTCTACTTTGCCGATGCCTGCAGGCAGCAGATCGTCACGTGCCTGTGAAACGAACTCGCGCGGCAGCGCAATCGCCCCGGCGTTCAATGCCGTCACCGCTGCGAAAAGCGCTCCGAACCCGATAAAGGCCACCCATCCCGGAGCCAAAAACGTGTTGGCCGAGTCGAGCAGCGGGGATTTCATCTTCATCAGTGTGTCATAGTCATAGGGTATCGAGCTGGTGAATACCGCTCCGACCATGATATAGATCACCAGGACGATCAGTCCGCCGATGATCATTGAGAGCGGGATATTGCGCTTCGGGTTTTTCATTTCCTCACCCATTTCAGCTATGACCTGGAAGCCCATGCAGGCGCTGTAACACAGGACGATTGCCATCACCATGCCTGTGACCCCCTGGGGAGAGGTGAATGACAACTGGACAGGATTCTTCAGCATGAAAAGTCCGACCACGGCGAACACGCCCAGTGCAATTAGCTTGAGAACAACCATTACGATCTGCACCCAGTTGGCGATTTGTAGCTTAAAGAGATAAAGCCCCATGAACAGGACCGGGATAATGAGCGACAGTATCTTGATTTCGAGGTCCTTATCGATACCCCACGACCAGAAGGCTGCTATGTTGCCCGCAAAGCCGATGCAGACGAAGCATGTCGTGCAGGCCCCGCCCAGTATGGCCCACAGGGAGGTAATACTGCCGACCAGCGGGTTGGACAGCCGGCTGGCCAGCAGGTAGCCTATGCCTGCACGTGGTATGGCGCTGGCCGCCTGGATGATAGGTATTACGCCGACGGCCGAAAGGAACATGGCGATAATGAAGGCCAGCCACAGTGCATGCCCGGCTGATGCGGTGATCGGCGCCAGCAGGGCAAAAATGCCCATGCCGATGATGCTCCCGACTACAAGCGCTACCCCGCCCCCCAGCCCGAAGGCACGTCCTAATCTCACTTCGCCTGTGTGCGCCGATTCAGCTTTTGCCATTCGCCGCCTCCTTTAGCAATGCGCTTCTTTTTTTAATGGAGGGACTTATTTAAGTGCGATGACTTCGATTTCAACCGGTGCGCCGGCCGGGATCCCCTTGACTGCTACGCAGGTGCGCGCCGGCGGATCGCCGGGGAAGAACGTTTTATAGACCTCGTTCATGGCGTTGAAATCGGCCATGTCACGCAAATAGACGGTGGATTTCACGATTTTATCCATGCTGCTGCCCAGGGCGGTAAGCCCGCGCTTGATATTGTTCAGGGCCAGCTCCGTCCCTTTCGTTACATCGTCGGTGATAACTGTCCCATTATCGGTATCATAGGGCAGCATGCCGGAAAAGAATAAGAAGCCGTTGGCTTCGATTGCATTGGAAGAATTTAACTCAATGATACACGAATTGTCAAGGGTGTATTAGAGGAATATTCCCGCAGATACGACAAAAATAATTTGTGGGTTTTGGCATTTCTTCGTAATGTGCGGGTTTTTAAACCCGCCCGAAATCTCCCGCAATTTAGGCGCGTTGACAACTTTGCTTCCCTTTGCCATACTGGCAAAAACGGCAGGGCCATATGGCTCATGAGTGAAAAGGGGGACCGGCTATGGATTTGGAAGAGAAAGTAATTTTGATCACCGGGGCTTCATCAGGAATAGGAAAGGCAGTGGCACTGGCGCTCAGCCATAAACATAACCGCATTGTTATAGTGGCCCGCCGCAAAGAACTGTTATCAGATGTAGCGAATGACATTCAAAAGAACGGCAGCGAGGCTCTGGCAATCGACGGTGATGCCCTTGATGAAGAACAGGCGGCGAAGGCTGTCCGGGAGACAGTATCACGGTTTGGCCGGATCGATATCGCACTATTGAATATCGGCGCCGGACCCTCCCTCAACACCGCAACGGCCTGTCCCGGTGATATCAAGCAGAACATGCGGGTGAATTATGATTCAATGGTTAATTTCTTCTGCCCGCTTGTGCGGCAAATGAAAACACAGGCTTCGGGCGGGATCGTTGCCAATACCAACTCGCTGGCAGGGTTCCTGGGAATGCCGTCGCAAGGGCAATATTCAGCCGCAAAAGCAGCATGCCGGATTTTCCTGGATACCGCCCGCATCGAATTGAAACCGTTTAATATCAGGGTGCTCACACTTTGCCCCGGTTTTGTGGTTACGGAGAGAAATAAGCACCCCGGGCTTCCTAAATCTTTGACCATGAGCATGGATGAAGCTGCCCAACATATCTTGAAAGCGTTAAAGGCAGAAACTAAAGAATATCTGTTTCCTTCTTCCCTGAAGATGGCGGTTGTGGTTGGGCGCGCTCTTCCACACTTTTTGCAGGATAAAATTCTGTCCAGAATGGCAGATTGATCGCAGGACAAAAATGTCATTGCGAGGGCCGAAGGCCCGTGGCAATCTCCTGTTTGATAGCGAATAGGCCAGTAGATCACCACGTCGCTCCGCTCCTCGTGATGACATGGAGGGCGCACCTGAAGGAACACCCCTTCGAGACGTTTGATGGGTGGTTCTTATCGTAGGGTGCGGGTTTTTAAACCCGCCCAAAATCTCGCATGAATGCAGGATTTGTCATTAGACTCTTTGCGTCACGATTTAATCGGGAAAGAAACACCCCTACAAGACGTTTGATGGGTGGTGGTTGTAGCTCGTACCTGCGACTCGGAATGCTGGCCCTTGCACCTGGTCCTGTTCGTACTGGGGGCGTTGAAGAGGGGCTTTAGCCCCTTATAAAAATGATTCCTATCGTACCCAACGACATGGGATCTTGAATTATTATCACTGGCATATACGTACTGGGGGTGTTGAAGAGGGGCTTTAGCCCCTCTAAGAAAAAAATTCCCTCGCCCTGGAGGGAGAGGGTCAGGGTGAGGGTGACACAACTTGACAATAGCACGGATGTTCTATAACATAGTAGTACATGTGTGTTAGGCAACATATGATGGAGCCAGGAGGAATACTATGCTGGGAGAACTGCATATTAAGAATTTTGCCGTAATAAAGGATATGGCGATGAGCTTCGTGCCCGGCTTGAATGTGATCAGCGGGGAGGAAGGCAGCGGTAAATCACTCCTGGTGGATGCGATGAGTCTGTTGATAGGGGCGCGGGCGCCGGCCGGTTTGATTCGCAGCGGGACAGCCTCTGCCCGCATCGAGGCGATCTTTTGGCCGGGCGGCGCAACGGTGGACATGGTGAATGGGATACTGGACGAGAGCGGGATAGAATCCGAGGCAAATGGTATGGTGCTGGTATCCAGGGATTTCCAGGAGGGCGGCAAGAGCGTTGCGCGTGTCAACAACCGGGCAGTGCCATTGTCCCTGCTTAAGCAACTGGGCAGACATTTTGTCGATATCCACGGACAGATGGAATATCTTTCCCTGCTCGACTGCGGAAACCAGTTGAACCTGGTGGATGCTTACGGCAACCTGTTGGACCAGCGCCGGGACCTGAGGAAGACGGTCGAGGAATTGAGATCAAAGGAGAAAGAGCTGGCCGCCATGAACGGTGTGGAAAAAGAGGGTTATGCAGAGCTTTTGCAGTACCAACTGGAAGAAATCGAACGGGCGAATCTTGAAGAGGTGGATGAGGAGCAGATGCATGAAGAGAGGGACATCCTGCGCAGGGCGGGAGCTATTTGCGGCGGATGTATGGAAGCTTACGGGAACCTCTACGGGGATGAGCGCTCGGCCTCAGTGATGATCCACAAGACACTGACTAACCTGCGCAGTATCAGTTCGGTTGACTCTGCACTGGCGGGTTACAGGGAGAAGCTGGAAAACGAACTGGCCGGCATCGAGGAGATCGCCAGGGACCTGCAGGACCATGCTGAGAAGATAGAGAACGGCCAGGAAAAGCTGGAAGAAATCGAACGTAATATAGATGCTTTATCTATATTGAAACGGAAATATGGTAATACTATTGAAGCTATACTGGCCTTCCGCAGCAAGACCGCTGAAGAGCTGGATGCTTTGCAGAACGGGCAGGCAAGGCGGGCCAAACTGGAAGAAACGACGCAAAGCTTGAAGGCTGAGGCCGGCAGGAAGGCTGAAGCCCTGTCGCTGGCGAGGAGAGGGGCGGCTGAGCAGTTAATAAGATTGGTTAACGAGGAGCTTTGTGAGTTGCAGCTTGAATGGGCCAAGTTCGATGTTATGCTTTCCCGTAAGGAAGATGTTAACGGTTTAAATACGGCGGGAGGAAAGTCATTTGCTTACACGGCGGATGGGATAGACAGGATTGAGTTCCAGGTGGCTACCAACCCCGGCGAGCCGATGCGCTCCATGGCTGCCATTGCCTCGGGCGGTGAAACGAGCAGGATCGTCCTTGCCATAAAGAGTGCGCTTAAAGTAGCCGACCCCATACCCACGCTGATCTTCGACGAGATCGACATGGGCGTAGGCGGCAGGAGCGCCGACTCGGTCGGCAGGAAACTGGCCACGTTGACCAATTTCCACCAGGTGCTGTGCATAACGCACCTTCCGCAGATCGCCTGCTTTGGTGATAGTCATTTCAAGCTGGTCAAGGAGATAGATTCCGGCAGGGCATCTACCAGGGTGGAGACTATTGAGGGGCAGAACAGGCTGAAAGAACTGGCGGCCATGCTGGGGTCGGAGCGCAACAGTGGTGTGATGCTGAAAGGCGCTGAGGCTTTAGTGAAGAACGCTGAAAAATGGAAGAGCGGGGCCAGGGAATTGGTATCCGCTTAGTAGATTTTGTGATTCTGGATAATGGGGGCGGGCCGTCATTCCCGCCCCCAGCCTCCGGTCCCCGAAGTTTGGTATGTTATTGTAGGGTGCGGTTTTTTCAACCCGCCCGATATTTATAAATGTCATTGCGAGGGGCGAAGCCCCGTGGCAATCTGATGGCCTATTATAAACACGCAACCTGCAGATGGTCCCCGATCCCTCCTAAAAAAACGACAATTATCGTACTCAACGACATAAGACCTGGACTATAGCTACTGGCTTGTCTGGCATGGGGGCATTGAAGATTAACCAAGTTCCCTCTATAAAGCGATACTCGTTGTCCCCAACGACGTGGGACCTCGGCTCTAACTACTGGCATGTCCGGCATAGGGGCGTTGAAGAGGGGCTTTAGCCCCTCTTATAGACAAGTTTCCCTCTCCTGTGGGAGAGGGCAGGGTGAGGGTATAAATCGCCTAATATGCCTTCCTATAAATTGCCATTATCGCGTCTTTATCCAGTGTTGCCGGGTTCAACTTGACCCAAAAACCTGTCTTGAGGGCGTTGTCCGCAAGCTTTTCGAAATCCGCTTCCTTTACACCGAGTCCCTTTAACCCGATATCCATGCCGATTTTCTTCAGCCATTTCTCGGTGGCGGCTATGCCATCATTCTCCCCGAATACATTCTTGCCCAGTTGCTTGAACCTGTCCTTGCGGACGGGTTCCGTATGTTTCATCCACTCTATTAAAAGCGCGGCCAGTCCGTCGCCGTGAGTTATATCGTATTCACCGCTGAGAGCATGCTCCATGCCGTGCAGTGTCATCATGCCGCTTCCTCCACCGAGGCCGGCGAACTGCGAGCAGGCTATGGTGCTGGCCCATGAGATGCGGGAGCGTAAATCCAGGTCGTCCAGCTTCTTCAACACGAGCGGCAGGGCATCGACTACCGTCTTCATCGAGGACTCACGGATCGAGTCATTGATCAGCGTAGTGTCCCCGGCGGTGATATAAGATTCCACCAGGTGGCAGAAAATGTCCACTCCGCCCTGGGCCGTTGTTTTGGCCGGCAGGGTCAGGGTCAGGACGGGATCGACTATTGAGACGCGGGGGTAAATTGCAGGATGGTTGATGACAACCTTTTCATGTATTTCCCAGTTGGTGAAGACTGCCCCGTTATTGGCCTCCGATCCGCTGGCAGCCACAGTCGGCACGAGTATGATGGGAAGCGCCGTCTTGCTGCTTGCCTTGTTCTCGTAATAGGCGAAGATGGGGTCGGTCCCGCTGGCGGCCAGGGCCAAACACTTGGTGGCGTCCATGACACTGCCCCCACCCAGCCCGATCACAACTTCCACGCCGTTATCGCGGGCAAATTTCGCGCCTTCATCTATGGTGGATGCACGCGGGTTGGGTTCAACCTTCTCGAATGATATCCACTTGACACCGCTATCGTCCAGGTTGTGCGTGACCTTGTCGAATGTCCCGGTACTGCGCATGCTGCGGGAGCCTGTAACGAGAAGGGCTTTCTTTCCAAGCCGTGCGGTCTCTTTTCCGAGCTGAAGCAGGCTGTCAGGACCAATGATGAATCTAATCGGTAAATAAAATCTGCTTATCCCCATCTAAATACCTCCAACTTTCCTGTAAGCGCGGGTTGTCCCTGCGCCGCTAAATGACTTACAGGATATTATGACAGAAGCGGGCAGAATTGAATACCTGTATTGTAGTCAATCTGGACGGTTAGCCGGCGGCCTGGCCGTTTGAAACCACGTGGTTTCTCAGAGTACCGATTCCTTCAACACGTATATCAACAGTGTCGCCTGCTGTAAGGGGACCGATGCCCTCGGGCGTGCCGGTGGCTATTATATCTCCCGGCATCAGTGTCATGATGCTGGAGATGAAGCTTACCAGTCTGGGCACGCCGAAAATTAAATCGCTGGTGCTGCCGGATTGTTTAACCTCGCCATTGACGATGGTTTCCAGCTTCAGGTTCTCTGGGGATAGGGAAGTCTCTATCCACGGCCCGAAGGGGGCGAATGTGTCATATCCCTTGGCCCTGGTCCACTGGTCGTCTTTTGCCTGCGCTACGCGGTCGGTCACATCGTTGAAGCAGGTATAGCCGAACACATATGAGGCAAAGTCATTCTCGGAAACATTTTTCGCGATTTTGCCGATGACCACTCCCAATTCGCATTCATAATCGATCCGTTCCGCATTGGGTGGCAGGATAATGTTGTCGCCCGGGCCTATGACTGACGAAGGCGGTTTAATAAAAAGCAACGGCAGGTCGGGCAGCTTCCGCTGAAACTCCGCTGCATGCGAACGGTAGTTGAGTCCAAGGCAGATGATTTTGGTCGGCTGGCATGGCGCCAGTAGCCGGACCTTATTCAGAGGTAGAATGTTGGATTTGAGAAAACGGAAACCGGCAGTTGGTTTTTCAAAGGGCGAGTCGTGGTAAACCCGCACTGTCTCGCCGTCGATCTTTCCGTAGGCTGCTTTATTCCCGAACTGAAAACGTACTATTTTCATCTTATTAAACTCATTGCTGTTATTTTTTGAGGCCGCTCATCAGCCGCTGCATAGTATTGCGCTCGTCTATTGAAAGCATGCAGCCGCTGACACAAGCTTTCTTGCAGGCGCCGTCACAGGGTTCAATATGTACTGTCAGGTCGGCCCCTGTCAGCTTATCCCGTATCGCGGTAGTCATTTTTTCGGTTATTGCGTGCGATTCACTCACTGTCATTTTGGGGTCGACCACGACGTGAAGGTCAATAAAACGGGCAGCACCCGATTTCCTGATCCTGACGCGGTGTATAGACCTGACCGTGGGATACAGGCCTTTCAAATAGGTGGAAAGCCACAGCAGTTCACCGGGAGGCGGGCTGGTGTCAATTAGGTCCTTGATGGCGTCCATTGTCAGCTTTAGAGCGGCGCGGCAGATAAGCAGGGCCACTGCCATGGCTGCCACCGGGTCAAGCCAATCCAGGTCCAGTTGCGGGAAGAGGATGCCGCCCAGCCAGATCAGGGCCAGACCGGTCATGACGCCTGCAGATGTATAGACATCGGTCCTGAGATGCCAGGCGTCGGCGATCAGCGCCGGGGACTCTGTCCTTTTTCCGACTATGAACAGAAGCTTGGATACGACGATGTTGGCTATGACCGAGAAAAGCATCACGGCCACGCCCCAGTCGATGACATCCAGCGGGCGCGGGCTGATCAGCTTATGGATGGCCTCGTATACGATCCAGATTGCTGCGATGAGTATCAGCAGGGCCTCCGCCAGCGCCGATATGTCTTCTACCTTACCATGGCCGAAGGGGTGTTCCGCATCGGGCCGCCTGGCGGATATCCGTACAGCAAAGAAAGCGATGATCGAGGCTATTAAATCCATGGATGAGTGAGCCGCTTCGGAGATCACTGATATGGCCCCGGTGGAGATACCTACTACCAGTTTCAGTATTACAAGTATGCTGTTCGATATTATCGAGAGCAGGGCTACCGCAGTTTTTTGTTTTTGTTTTTCCATTTTTAATTACAAAACTCCGTGGGACCTCAGTCCCACGGAGTTAAATCCGCTGCTTTTAGCCCGACTGCACTCCTTATTTTTGATGGAGCCGCCTGTTCTACGTGCTTGTATTATAAATAGTTTCGAATTTTATCGTCAACCTGTACAGTGATATATACAGGCGTGGAGACATTTTGGAAAAATAGACAAAGTTGCCCGACCGGGTCCACAGGGAGGTAGAAAACCGATATCTTTTATGATATTATTTCATAATAATAAACTTAGATGCTCTTCGAGTTGGAATCCCTAAACCTCCCTGGCATGGGATCCAACCGGTAGGCCTAAGGCCTCAAAGGTAAAGGGGGAAACGCTTTTACCTCCCGAGCTTGGAAAGGAGAGTGCGATGTCCGGTAGCTGCGTTTATTTAAACAATTCTAAGTCACTGTTCCGCTAATTCATTTCTGTCCGTAAGTGGATAGTATTTCCTCTGAAAATATTTTTTACTAATTATCGGGAGGAATAATGAAAATCAGGTTTCCAGGCATTCTTGGAGTTTTTTCAGTTATCTTGATGGTTGTTTCCTTTATAATCCCGGTTAATATTGCAGTCCCGTCAGCAGTATCCGCAGATCCGGGTATTATGAAATGGGACACTGTGTCAACGCCTGGCTCGTATCCGACCCAAAACGACATACTCAACTTCCATGCCACAGGTGCCAATACAGGGCAGGGCTCCGAGGTCCTGGATTTGGCTGTAGGTAGTGACGGTACTACTCTCATAGCAATTGTCAGGACCTGGAGCAGTGCCACTGCAAAATACTACGTAAACAAGATTTATCGTTCGGCCAACAGCGGTATCAGCTTTTCAGGTTCCCGTGATAGCGCGTTGAGACGTAATCCCGTGTGGGCAGCGACTGGCAAAAACCGCAACATTTTCCAGGTCGCGCTTGCTCCGGATGATCCGAAGTTCATCGTAATCTCTACCAGCCAGCCGGCTAAAACGTCCACCACCTGGATTACAGGTGGACCTGTATGTCTCTGGGTAAGTACAGACTCCGGCCAAAACTGGGACCTGGCTTTTGATGGCAATGGCAATTTGGGCGCCTATGAGACTATCCGCGACTTCGACGTGTCCATCGACTATGGCGGCAAGCGTGACATCGGCTTTGTCACCGTCGGTGGTGGCGCCACCGGCGTCGAGGGTGGCCGCTTTGTTGTAAGGTCTTCAACCGGCTTTACCGGCTGGACCGCACAGCTTAACGCCAACGGCACCGCCGCCGATACTTTAGGCGCTGCCACTGCCTCCGGCATTCAGTATGAAGCTATCAAGTTCTCACCCACCTATAATGGTGATTCCTCGGTGGCTCTGGTCTATGCCGATGACACCACCGCCGTTAACGGCGCCACCTATTTCCAGGTGGCCTTACGCGACCTTAACCAGAACACCACACTTCAATATGCCTATGGTTTCCCCGGCATCGAGGTCAAGAACCCGGCGTCACCTGCCGGCAATTCACCTGGCGCATCCGAGTTAAATAACGTATGCCTGCAGCTCCCGTCCGACTTTTCAGGACAGTCATCCTCTCTTCGCAGGGCTTATGTAAGCCTTGATGCTTTCACCTTCAAGGGTGTCGTTCCCAACACTGAAGACGGCATCTACAGGATTGACGACACTACCACCTATGTCCTGATGGACACCACTTCCATCGCCAACAAGTCCATCTACAGCATTGCATACTTTGGCACCTATGCATCGGGCAAACTGCTGGCCGGCGAGCGCATGGGCTTCCCGTGCACGGCCACCGTCCCGACATGGTTCACCGATTCACCGACCACCTGCCCGATCCCGTGCTGGTACCCGGCCCTCAAGCCGACCACCGGCGCAGCGAACCAGGGCACATGTGCCACCGGTATCCAGAACGGCCTTGGCGGCGCTATTGTTGCCTGGAATGCCGACGGATCACTTGGATTGGTGGCTACCGGCTCTCTTCCCAATACCGTTTATGATACAAACGGTGCTGTTCCCGCTACTGCCTCAGTATTCATCGCCAACAAAGCCGTCGAGTTCTACGGCGTGGCATTTGGACATGAAGCTGGTTTCATCGTCTGGTGGGAGCAGGATACCATGTGCTCGCCCAGGGACAACGACGAGTCCGCCTTAGCAATCTCACGCAACAACGGCGAGACCTGGAACCAGATCACACTGATCGACACCACCGTTGATTGGCTAAATGATGTGGCAGTTGCGCCTGACTGCACCACAATTTACCTGGCTTCGGTCAACCGCAACCGCGCCGTTGCCGGTATGTGCAACGAGTTTGACAGCGTATGGCGCTCCACTATCAACCCGAATGTCGCCGCTCCGTTGCCTGCAACACCGCCTCTGGGTGTTTACTGGGAGCGCGTGTTCACGCACACTACTTCCGGCAATTGCGGCGTAGCGCAGAGCGACCTTCCGATCCTTCGCGTCGTCGAATCATGCACTGACAAGAAAGACGGCGAGATCGTCGGCTGGGCCGCAGAAGATGCGGCTGCCGGTATCTCCGGCACCGGCGGCGTACTGGCCTGGTCGCCTGACTTCGGCGATTACTGGGCCGTAGTCACCCCCAGG
>JAPLHL010000070.1 GCA_026389655.1 Chloroflexota bacterium | reverse complement strand
AATAATGAAAAAAGCCGCCTGCATGCAGGCGGCTTTTTTGTTTCCCGGTTCCTTATAAGGTCTTTCTATCTCAAAACCGACAAATTATAGACAGTAACAGGAGCTATCATAAATGCAGTACGCCGCTGACATACCTGCTATAATGCTAATAGAAGCGAATTTAACATGGAGGTCATACATGGGAAGCAAAGGCAGGAAGAACGACAAAAAACCTAAGAAAGCACCACCAGCCAGGCCGCCGGCAGGCAGCAAGAAAGAGGATAATTCAGGAATTAAGAAAAAGTTCTAGTACTCGTAATAAAGGCTGAAACACACTGGCAGCCGGGCACGGTAGTTGCCCGTTTGCCAGCGATTAATCAATGTAAAATTTACTATTCCACCTATTCTTATATGAGCGCGCACTAGATTAAATACTTCAATTAAATCTTACCTAAATTCATTGTATACCGGCTTTTACCGCCGGGTGTATCAAATGCCCGAATAGACATATAAGATGTCAACAATTGCCGGGCTAAAACTAAGTTGTGCTAGAGTATAAACAAAAATGAAAAGGGATAATATAAATTGCGGATAATCGTAGGCATGAGCGGCGGGTTGGACTCGTCGGTCACTGCCGCTTTATTGAAACAGCAGGGGCACCAGGTAACCGGCGTGATAATGAAGATATGGTCCGGCGAGCCGGTGACCGGCAAAGGCAAACATGGTTGTTACGGCCCCGAAGAAAATGAGGATATCGAGGATGCCAGGAAAGTGGCAGCAAAACTGGACATTCCTTTTCATGTCATCGACCTGACCCGGGAATACAAATCAGAAGTGCTGGACTACTTCTGCCATGAGTATATGTCCGGAAGGACGCCCAATCCATGCGTAAGGTGCAACCACCGGATTAAATTCGGCGCTCTGGTAAGTAAAGCTGAGTCGCTGGGCATTCAATATGATTATTTTGCGACCGGGCACTATGCAAGGATAGAGCATGATGAAGTCAGCGGACGTTACCTTCTGAAAAAAGGGAGGGACCCGAAGAAAGACCAGTCCTATTTCCTGTTCGACCTGTCGCAGAAGCAACTAAGCCGCACGCTTTTTCCGTTGGGAGAGCTTTATAAAGACGATGTGCGCAAGATGAGTGCTCTCCTGCATCTCGGGATGGAAGAAAAAGAGGAAAGCCAGAACTTCGTGTGCGGTAGCTACACTTCGCTGTTCAAAACGCCGCCATCGGCAGGTTCGATTATGGATAAAAAGGGCAACGTGCTTGGAAAACACAACGGTATCGAGCATTTCACAATCGGACAGCGCAGGGGCATCAGGTTAGCCGGCAAGGAACCGTTATATGTGCTTGGTATCAAGGCGGAAAATAATGCAGTCATTGTCGGCGAAAAAGGGGAGCTATATACCGGCTCACAGACTGTAGTTGATCTAAACTGGATAGCCATTGAATGTCTGGATGTACCGATGGAGGTAAAAGCCAGGATACGGAATGCCCACCAGGGCTATGATGCCGTGATTTCCGCGCAGGGAAACGGCAAAGTTGTTGTTGAGTATAAGGAGCCGCAGATAGGCGCTGCGCCAGGGCAGGCCATCGTGTTTTATGACAAGGATACGGTTGTGGGTGGAGGAATTGTAAATTAAATCCGGAATTTTAAAAGGCCGGAAGTTTTTACGCTTTGCCGGTTTATCTATATAATTAAGCTTAAATCAGTTAAATTAAAAGCCGGGGACATTAATTATGAAATGGTTCGGATGTCTTCTTACAATCATAGGCATAATCCTTATAATCTTCGTGCTCACTCACATTTCCGAGATATGGAGTTTTCTCGAAGGACTACTGCGCTAGTAGAGTGCTGCATTCTTCATAGCTCCGGGGCCTGATGTTTCAGGCTGATCTTTTATTTTACGATGCCTGACTTAGCTACACCTTGATGAGCTTAACTTCGGCCATCCTGCCGTGAGGTTCTTTGGAAAGCCGTATCCGGGCACCGTTGATCAAAGCCACTGCCTTATCCGTTGGCACACTGTTTCCTCCGGGTGAGATCAGGCCGGTTAGCTTTTGATTTATCAACAGCCATTGTCCGCCTCTGAAGGCACAGTACGCCTGAATTGTTTTGTCAACATCGGGGCCAGGTTGGATGTTGTCATATACGTGCCACATACATAATGCAGTTTTGGAGTGAATGACAAGCTCCCCATCAGGCTGCCACTGCCCCGGACGTGTTTCTTTATACAGGTTAAGTATTGGAATTTGCCCCGCCGGCTTTGTGCCGCAGAATGGGCAGCGGATATTATGAGTGTCGCTGAGCACGAAGAATTTATTTGGGCAGCCGGTATTGGAACAGGGAATTATCCTATCCCAGGTCTTGAGCAGCGCACTTTCCCATTGGGTTGCCGTCGGCCTTTTATCCGGATCATGAAGGCCATCTACAAAAGCTTTAAGAAAAAGGTCGCTCAGCTGTTTCCCTAAGATTGTGAATGGAATTTTAATATCATTTGGCCTGTTCGATTTATCCGACGGGTTTTCTATAAAGAGAGCCTTTTTCCCCTGAGACAATTGCTCATCCTCATCGGGGTCTTTACTATTTACTTTGGGACCTTCTAAAGGATGCCTGCGCAACAGGTATTGATAAATAAGAGTTGGAAGCGCATGCCTATCCGTATGTATGCAGGGAAGTTTTCGCTTGGGGTCCTCAAAAGGCAGATTCATAGTCTCCATGACTTCCGGGGCAATATAGCCCTTGGTACCCAATACCCTTGGTGTAAATATCCCGGGGACTACGAGAGCATCAATATCAATTACGATTGCCGACCTGCGTATGACGGGATCTAGCAGGACATTTCTATAGGATAGGTCGGAGTGTGCCAGTCCAGCCCTGTGCATCCGGCCGACTGCGCGTGCTAATACGATGCACCCTGCGAAGAAATCCCGCCATGTGCCTTTTTCAGAGGGATTAAGCAGCTTGCTGGCTTTTTCCCCGAAATACCATAACCCCTGCTTCTCCTTGCCTCTTAAGACGCCGGCGGTAAAAAAATAATTCTTAGGGTAGGACGGGCAGACGATACCGATGCTGGGTTTTTCAACAATACCTGTTGGCCAACAAAAAAGCTCTTTCCAATATTTGGCATTCTTGTCTCCAATAGTCGGATTAAACCTCCCCAGAATGGCCTCTAGCCTTTTCCTGCGTAAGATAGAATCTTCTTTTGGCTTTTTATATAAGCAGATAACCGATGACCTGTCCTCAGTAAAGTAAACAGTCTTCTCGGCGCCTTCACCAATAACCTCCGGGATGTATCTTATGGATGTGCCATCAGACAAGGTGGCAATCTCAATGCTCAAATGTTGTCCTCCCTGAATAAGACGACTAATGTCCTGTCGTCAAAGGACCCCTTCACATAGTAGCTATCGAGCCACCTTCTCAATTTTTCCTGTGCTGAAATCGGCTGCTCAATTTCTTGCCCGGCAGCTTGATCATTATTTGCAGCAGGAGTAATGATTTCCTGTTTCACCAGATCTTCATATAGTTTAAGCATCCCTGGATCACCAGGAAAATAATCATCAGCCACGCCATCGGTCATCAGCATTACTGCTTTTAACCTTTGTACAGTTGTAAAAACCCTCCGTCTTTTTTCCTTGTCATCCCTGATTTTAATGTTATTGATGGGTATAGTCTGCCCTGCAAATTCCCCGTTGTCGGGTTTGCCAAGCATCATGAGTTTGTTATCGATATTCACTGCGGCAATCATGCCATCGCCAACTTGAAGTGACATAATAAAGTCGTAAGTTTTATCTTCTAACACGAAGCAATTATGCACAGCGAGTAACAGAGTTGTTGAAAAATCGCTAACCTCGGGATTTTGTCCTAATAAATCAATATATTCCTGCTTATCTTTGCGTGCATCCCTTGCTTCCTCAAGCGCATGGTATGCTGCGTCCATGGCACGAATAAGCGTCTGCTCAACCTGGTCCATATCCATATCGGAAAACCTGCCATCCTTCCCACGTCCTCTAAACTGTTTTCTACTTGTCCTTTCGCTCAGCGTTACTTGCCGTAAGTCTTCTTTAAGTATTTTTACGGCGGCGCAGCATGCTTCCTTTGCGCCGACACGAGAAAGCTTTCGTGAGCCAACGCCATCAGCAACAGCCATGATCGTCCAATCTTGAGCAATATCAAATTCAAACCAGTCATCGCAGTTTGTGCCTGCATGTTTATGACTTTTACCACGGACACGTGCGCCAATCAATTTTAAATTGTTGGGTGCAGGGATGCCTTTTTGAAAGTATGCGTCATGTTTATCGGGGCTCTCAGGTACAGGCAAGTCCTGCCATGATGATTTTGGTTGAGCCAGCAGTCCGGATGCCTGCATTTCCGATGCAGGTAACGGAGGTATTTGAGTATCACTGATGCATTCTTCAGATGACGGTTTCTCTGAAGGTATTTCAGCATTTATCACTTATCTAAACCATCCCTGGATCCAATTTAAGAATTGATGCCGATATCGCGCCTTGCGACCCGGGCATAAAATTACGTCAATATTGCCGGTAGTACCAATAAACTGCCTACGGTGACAATGATCAACCGGATCAGGGTACGATCTCAATATTGGCAGGAGGTGGGGGCAGTGAGGGGCTTTCCTCTGCTCCTATCTCAGCGCTCCTGGAATTTTCTACGATAGATTGTGTGACCCATTTGAAATAGGCTTTCAAAGAATCAGGTTTTAATTCGTGAGTTACAAGCACATCGTCAGTAAGCCGTTTTAGGACTGCTGTATCTGCATTGCTGCCTGCACCGAGTGCTACAAATTTTGCGAACATTTTATTACTTCTAACTTTGGCCCCTATTTCATCAGCAACTTTTTCCCAGTCGTCAGTAGGATGCCCATCCGTTAGCAAAAATACAAGCGGTTTATAATCTCCCTTCTGTTTTGCCGATGTATTTTTTACGATCTCCTTTTTATAACAATCC
>JAPLHL010000064.1 GCA_026389655.1 Chloroflexota bacterium | reverse complement strand
ACCTTATCGCCGGGTGAAAGCGTATTAACAACTGCGGATTCGAGACCGCCGGTGCCGGAGGTAGATAAAATAACAACGTCATTTTTAGTCTGAAAGCACTGCTTGAGCTTCGGTATGATCCGGTTGGTTATCTCGCCAAATTCTTTACCGCGATGGTTGATCATCTGGCGGCCGATAGCTTTCAGCACCTCATCCGGGCACGGTGTCGGACCTGGAATTCTCAATTGCATAGCTGAGCCTCCCTGAAAAATTTGTAAATTACATTATAGATGATTTAGTGATTGATTGGAATTTAAGTTCTAAAGCGGTACCCTCACCCTGCCCTCTCCCTGAAGGGCGAGGTTCTTTTTTCCCGAGAAGGACTTACAGCCCTTCTCTCATCCTGCTCGTTGACCGGCTTACCGTATCTTTATATTGCCTTTTATCATTTCGTAGGGTGCGGGTCTTTAGACCCGCCCAATTACAAATTTCGCTGCCGGGCGCACCTGAAGGAACGCTCCTACGATCGCCATCCCCATAATGACAAATTCTTACCATGTCATTGCGGGGAGCCGCAGGACCCGTGGCAATCTACTGCACGGTATATATGCAAGCCAGCAGATCACCACGTCGCTTCGCTCCTCGTGATGACACTATTTACTTTTTCCGGACCACCTTCAAATATCGCCTCTTCCCCACTTTTATTATGCTTCCATCATCTACCTTTGTCATCTCGATATCTTCGGTAACCGGCTTGCCGTTTATCTCGACGGCGTTCTGCTGCATCAGTCTCCTGGCCTCAGAACGGCTTTTAGCCAGGCCGGCCCTGGCCAGTTCAGCGGAAAGTACAGCCGTTGACCCGGCGGGCACATCAAGGACCGGTATCTCATCCGGCACTTCCTTATTCTGCACGGTGCGTGCGAACTCCTCCGCCGCTTCTTCGGCATCTTTCACGGTCCAAAAGTCTTTTACCAACTCGTGCGCCAGGCGCTTCTTAACAGTCATCGGGTTTACACTGCCCTCCGCAATCTGAGCGGAGAAACGCTCCACCTCGTGATCAGGCACGTCGGTCAGGAGCTCCAGGTAAGGGATGATCATATCGTCGTTGATGGACATCGTCTTACCATACATTTCAGCAGGAGGATCGGTCACGCCTATATAATTGCCCAGGCTTTTACTCATCTTCTGCACGCCGTCCGTGCCTACGAGCAGCGGCATGAGGAACACCTGCTGCGGTTTCTGCCCCACCGCTTCCTGTAACTGCCTGCCGACCATGCAGTTAAAGACCTGGTCGGTGCCGCCGAACTCCACGTCGGCCTCTATCATTACCGAATCATAGCCCTGCATCAGCGGGTATAGCAGTTCGGTGATGGCTATGGCATGCCCTTCTGCATACCGCTTGGCGAAGTCCTCCCGCGCCAGGAACTGGGCAACTGTAAATTTGGAGGTCAGCCTGATGATGTCTTCCAGGCCGAATACCCCTTTCTCAAACCAGGCGCTTTGCCAGCGCACCTCGGTCTTGTCCTTATCAACTATCCTGAAAAACTGTTCCATGTAAGTCTGGGCATTGAACTTCACCTGCTCCCCGGTCAGCATCGGGCGGGTCAGCGAACGGCCGGTGGGGTCGCCGATCCTGGCCGTCCAATCCCCAACTATCAGCACTACCTGGTGCCCCAGTTCCTGGAACTGGCGCAGCTTGCGCAGCCCGACCACATGGCCCATATG
>JAPLHL010000026.1 GCA_026389655.1 Chloroflexota bacterium | reverse complement strand
CCGTCGTAGCCAGCATAAAGGGTTGGCTTTTTCTGACTTCGGCCTCAACATCTCTCTTCAATTCATCCAGGAGTTTGGAGCCAACATTCCCCAGGAATTTCAAGGTCAAGTGAATGGATCCCGGATCGACCCATTTAGCACACCTGGATTTTGGTGTCTTTAACTTATTCTCAAAGTCCTTTAACATGGACTTAAGTTCACCCGGAAGCTCAATAGCCACAAACGCTCTTATTTCGTCACGATTTATCACTTAATTGTTCCTGATCCCTAGGCACCCAGTAATCTTCCGGCGTTAGCGTGGAATATATTTTCAACATCGTTTGGGTCTAAGTTTGCAGACTTGATGTGATCTGCCACCCTGGCAGGGTCCAACAAGGGCCAATCGCTTCCAAACAGGATTTTACTGCTTCCCCCAATAGAGATAATAGCCCTATATATTTGCGGCGCGTACAGAAAGGGAGCCGCCGCTGTATCGTAATATGTGTTGCTTAATACACGGGACACTTCAGGCATCAACTCATAAAACGCCAATCCTCCACCAAAGTGAGCCAGTATCACTTTTAAATCAGGATGGCGCTCAATAAAACTATATATTATTCCGGGGGTCATACTACCTTTTCCGGCATACAAATGACCGACCGGTTCAGAAGCGTGAAAGAGAAAAATCATGCCCCTCTTCACTGCATGTTTGACCAGGGGTGACATCAGCTCTTCATCGTTCAAATCGTATCCCTGTGCATCCGGGCGCAGTTCCCCAATCCCCTTTGCTCCTGCATGACAGCACCTTTCGATTTCCAGGAGGGCTTTCTCGCGCTCGCGGGGCTGTATGCTGCAAAACCCCATCAGCCTGGCCGGGTATTTTGCTATGGACTCCAATATATAGTCATTGGTACGCACACACATATCATGACTTGCCCATCCAATATTAAGCACAGCAGATTTTGAAATGCCGCGCTCATCCATGGCATTGATAAGTTCTTCAGCGCTAAGCAGCCTGGCCCTGGGGCTCGAATATAGCAGGCCAAAACAGGGATCCGAGGTGCAGTACTGCTCACGGTCCAGTAGCACTTCCCTGCTAAAAATATGTGTATGCGAATCAATTATCATTGTTAGAATTATAATTTACGCCCCATGTATTCACAATATACATGGGCATAAACTCGAAATAATGACAATAAAATGGACATATCAATCGTCAGTATCTTATAATAAACCAAATTATAGCTACATGATAGATAGGACACCGTAAATAATTGCTCTTTGCCAACTGCTTCCGCCTACTTAGTAAATCCTATGAAAGAATATAACATACCTGAACTTGAAAATATCGCCATGAAATTACGGCGAGAGGTTATCACCATGATATCCGAAGCCGGCAGCGGCCACCCCGGAGGGTCCCTTTCAGCCGCCGATATCGTAGCTGCGCTTTATTTCGCCGTTATGAAACATGATCCTAAGAACCCCAAGTGGCCGGACAGAGACCGTTTCATTTTAAGCAAGGGGCATGCAGCGCCTATTCTTTATGCGGCCCTGGCGGAATGCGGATACTTCCCGCTTGAATGGCTGGGTACCCTGAGGAAAACCGGAACATGCCTCCAAGGCCACACCGACAGCACATTAACACCCGGGGTTGACGAATCTGCAGGATCGTTGGGAATGGGACTCTCAGTCGGCATTGGCATGGCAATCGCCGCCAAACTCGATAAAAAGAGCTACCATACCTACGTTTTGCTGGGCGACGGCGAATGTGACGAAGGTCAAATATGGGAAGCTGCGATGTTCGCCCCCAATTACAAGCTCGATAATTTGACTGTAATCGTAGATTTCAATGGTCTGCAACTGGACGGTTTTACAAAGAACATTATGAACCTGGAGCCTTTCGTTGATAAATGGCGCGCATTTAATTGGGAAGTCATTGAGATCAACGGCCATGACATGGCGCAGGTCGTGGATACGCTTAATAAAGCAGGGGCCGCCCACGGTAAGCCAATTGCTATTATTGCGCATACTATTAAGGGTAAAGGCGTAAGCTTTATGGAAAATAACGTGGATTATCACGGCAAAGCGCCAAATAAGGCAGAGACTGAGAAGGCACTTAAAGAACTATCATGACTGATTACACTGAGCTATCCACGCGCGAAGCGTACGGCAAAGCACTGGTAGAGTTGGGGGTCAACAACAACTCTATTATTGTCCTTGATGCCGACCTTTCCCGATCGACCATGACCAAGTATTTCGCCCAGGCTTACCCCGACCGTTTCATCGAGTGCGGCCTGGGGGAACAAAACATGATCAGCATAGCGGCAGGACTGGCATCCTGCGGCAAAGTCCCGTTTGCCAGCACTTTTGCTGTTTTCGCATCCAGCCGCTGTTTCGACCAGGTACGGATGTGCATCGCACAGCCGAAAGCTAATGTAAAAGTAGTGGCCACCCACGGCGGTATTACTGTAGGCGAAGATGGGTCATCTCACCAGGCCATCGAAGACCTGGCGCTATATTGTTCACTGCCGAATTTCAACGTGATCGCACCCGCCGATTCAATTGAGACTGTAGAGGCAATCAAAACGGCAGTATCAACGAAAGGCCCGTTCTATGTCAGGCTCGGACGCTCCAAAACGCCCCTTGTCTATCCCAAAGGCTGCAATTTCAAGCTGGGCAAAGCTGATTTGTTAAAGGACGGACACGACGCCACAATAATCGCCACGGGCATAATGACATACATGGCTTTGCAGGCCGCGGTTTCGCTCGGTTCGGCAGGCATATCATGCCGCGTGTTGAATATGTCCACTTTAAAGCCCATAGACCAGCAGGCCATACTCGATGCGGCCGCACATACAGGAGCAATTGTTACCGCTGAAGAACACCTGCTGCATGGGGGCCTGGGCAGTATGGTTGCACAGGTACTTTCCTGCAACTTGCCTGTCCCGATGAACTCTCTGGGCATTAATGATGTATACTGCAAATCAGGCAAGCCTGACGAGTTGCTGGAGATACACGGCTTAACATCCGCCAATATTGAGGTTGCGGTAAAAGATGTCATTAACAGAAAATCTCGCGTATAATTCCATAGCCACATTCCAAAAAGTGGTAATATTAGCCCGGACTTATATTTAAAATGGAAAAAGATCTACGTCTTGCTCTATTAAACAAAGAGAAGGCTGAGCTCTTCCTGAGCAACCTCGAAAAGCTCCGCAGTGACAACGCCGTAAATGAGATGTCATATAATTCTCTCAAGTCCGAATATGCATCGGCTTTACAGTACGCGCTCATAAAGATCGACCATCTAAAGGCAGAGTTTAGCAAAACGCTTACAGGGAAAAATCGCCTACTGGGCGTCTATAAGCAGGAGTTGGCTAACCTTGAGGCAAGATTCAAAGTGGGACAAATTGTGGCCGCCACGTTTTTAAAAACGGCCAAACTTCCTGAAAGAAAGATAAGTTTCCTGGAAGACGAGATAGCACATCTCAACTCACTGATCAATGCCAGGCATTCGGCTGAAGTTACTGTGCCGGAGACACCAAATCTCAGGTCGTTGTTCGGCTTGCGGCCGGCGCCGGAACGCACAATAACACCACTACCTATCAGTCACCAGGAACCGCCGCCTGAGCCTGAGCCGCAACCTGTAGTTGAGCCGGTGAAGGTCCAGGATGCAACCAGCATTTCAAGCTTAATGATATTACCGGACCGGGCGTTTCCCGGTAGTACGATTGGGGTAATTGCCACGATCATCAATACGGGTACTGAGCCATTGCTGCACAGGGCTGAACTTAAAGTGAACGACAGGATAGAATCTGTCAAAGATGTGAACCTTAACCCGGGCCAGAACGAAGAGATTACTTTTATGACAGTCGCTGGTCCGCCGGGCGATTATTACATATCCGTCGATAATGCGACGGGCATACTTAAAGTCCTGCCACCTTCATAGCCACAAAGACATTGATATGAAGAGCCGTTTCCTTGCTATAGCAACCGCCCTCATAGCACTGGCAGTATTGGTTGCGATGGCCTTTTACAGCAACCTTGCAATCTATATCTCTATAATTGCAATCGGGTTTGCGCTGGCACTGCAAAAATATGTGGCCAGCTACTTCGGCTATTTTATCATTGTCTTTTCCAACATGCTTCGCGTGGGAGACCGCATAAGGATTGACAGCTACAAAGGCGATGTCAGGCATATAGGCATCTTCTATTTAACGCTGGACGAGGTTGGGGAAGATGAAAAGCTGGGCGGCGAACTGACAGGGAAAATCCTGCACGTACCCAATTTGATTGTCCTGGATAAGCCTGTTCTGAATTTTTCCAAAGGCTATGAAAAGAACTGCAAAATGATGCAGTGCGACTATATATTTGATGAAATAAGAATCCCCGTGTCGTCGGACAGCGATATCACGCGTGCGGTGTCGCTATTGGAAGAGGTTATAAATAACGAGGACGAGATTTATCAGAAGGAGTCGCAGGAAGTATTCAAAGAGAATTATCCCACCTTTCTGCGTGAGGCCGAAAGCAACCGCCGCGTTCTAATTCATGTAGACGAAAACCGGATCTGGCTGAAAGGAAAATTTGTTACTCCCTACCGGCTAAGAAACGAGTTGCGCACCAGGATGTACCTGCGTTTCATCGAGCATATTGGGAAAGAGACCAATATCAAACTCGCCTGAGTTCGGTGAAGGGGTTAATGTCGAGGGAGGGACTTGAACCCACACTCCCGTGAGGGAAGCGGATTTTAAGTCACTCAAGCCAATTCGGGAGAAGTGGTCAACTTGAGAAGTGATATAAGTGATGAGAGCAGGTCAGAACAGCCCGTTATCTTAAAACAACTAACCTATAAAATAGATTAATTGGCAACTGATATTTTAATTAGCATTTTTATAATCCATCTTGAAAGGAATTACAAAATTGGGTACCACAAGGATAGCAATATTAATTTTGGCTCACAAAAATCAAGAGCAGTTAATTAAGTTAGTTGATCACTTGAAAACTGATTTTTCGATTTACGTCCATATAGATCGTAAAAGTAAAATTCGAATAAACAGTGAAAATAATGTTCACTCTATCAAGAAATTCAAAGTTTATTGGGGAAGCTATAATCAGATTCTTGCTACAAGAGAGTTAATGAAAATAGCTGCCACTGGGAATCATGATCGATATTTGCTTATAAGTGGTCAAGACTTACCAATTGTTTCTAATAAGGAAATTATTCAATACTTCATAAGCAATAAAAATAATTACCTTCGTGGATGCAAACTACCTGCTGTGTCTTCTGGGCGTCGTGAAGATCTCTGGCGTATGTTATATTTCTATTTTACTTTAGGCGATCGTGGGAAATATCTAAATAAATACTTTCTATTTTTTGAATATAAACTGCGTAAATTTCAGGATTATTTTAAGCTTTACCGCAGAATCCCTGATAATATGTATTGGGGCTGTAACTGGTTTAATTTAACGCATGAAGCTGTGATGATCTGCTTGGAAAAAATGTATGATAATAAATACATAAATTTATTTAAATATACCAAATGCGCAGATGAAGTGGTAATTCAATCGATCTTATATAATTCTAAACTATTATCCTCGATAGAAAATGAAGATCTACGATATACCGATTGGAGTATGGGTGGCAGCAATCCAAAGGTGCTAACTCTTGAGGATTATAATAAAATTGTGAATTCTGCAAAACTATTTGCTAGAAAATTTGATGATACAATTGACTCCGCAATAATAGATAAAATATATGAGATGATAGCGTGATTTTTAATTCTGTTGATTAGAAAAAACGTATATTATTTCGTATTACCTGCATCAGCATAGAAACGGTATGGTCTGTAAAGGGGGCTCTGCTCTATTTATTACCCTTCCCCCAGATTGTTATCGTATTGTTATCCAAATCAATGTCTACGCTCTTGATATTGGTAAGTTCACTAAGCCTCATACCGTTATCAGTAAACAATGAAATAATGGCTTTATCCCTCACATCACTAACATGATCTACGAGATATTGAACCTGCTCACTGGTTAAACTCGGCAATATGGGCTTTGCAGGTTTCGGAGGGTCTACTTTCTTCATAGGATTCTCACTAATATGTATCTAACCAACCTGTTTAAAAAAGCCCTGATAGCCCTGTAATAGGCATGCTTTCCCCTCAAATGACAGCTACGAGTAGATATGGAGTAGTTTATGCTTTCTGGAGTGAGAACACAGTCGTTAACATTGTTAACAGATTTGGGCTGAATAGAAGGGGTTAATGCCGAGGGAGGGACTTGAACCCACACTCCCGTGAGGGAAGCGGATTCTTAATCATATTTACACATACAATCAGTGAACTTGTGTTAACACATATCCTGATGACTACGTCATTTGGTAGGTGAATTTCATTGTGGTAAACATAAACCTATAAACCGTTCATTTTAACAGTGTTGACTTTCAGACCGAATCTGATTGCTCCCAATTCCGGGATACTATAATATTCCCACATTGTATTGCGGGCGGTGCCCTTGCCGTCAGTCATTTTATCGGTGCCATCCAGCGACCGGTAGCTTTCTGGTTTGCCCAGGTATGTTGCAGAGAACTTGCCATGCGTTTGGGGGCTATTGCTACTATACACCTCGTATGTATGTATAAGGTTCCGCATTGCTGAGTCGCGGTCATTCATAGTATTAACATCTTCGGTGAACGGTATATCGGTAAACACATATTGCCAGGTTTCCGCATAGCCTTCACTAGCCAGCGTATATATAATTGTCATCTTCAGTTGCTTGATGGTCTTGCCGTCGGCCGTTACGTAACCGTCAATCGTGCAGTCTTCAATATAGTTCGGAGATACGCCGCTGCTACCACTACGGCTGTACCAGTCTAGAGTTGGTTTGCCTTTGTATTTACCTGAAAAGTTTACGCTGCGCCATGTGATGGGAATATTTATTTCATTAACCACATATTTCATGGGCGTGCGTGTATCCGCGTCTTTTTTCGACATATCGTCTTTATAGAAATTATGCACGAAATTGGCTTTGGGATTGAGCACGAAGGAAATGTATTTACAGTCGCGTACGAATGCAGGCGTGCCACCTGATGAGGACGCCTTGATCGTGGCTGACGCTGTTGCTTCACCGATAAGCTTTTCATTAGCAGAAGCATCGTCATACAGCTCGCAAGTGATAGTATACGAGCCTTCCTTGGCAAATGTGTATCTCAACTCGCGACCTTGCGTTTTCTGTAAGGCGCCGTCTACTGCCCACGCATAGCGTGCTTTGGCTGGCGGTGATGATATTATAGCCGTGAACGTATATGGCTTACCCGGTTCTCCGTCCAGCGAGGCAGGATCGATAGTCATATCTTCAGGTCCAAGTTTGAATTTATTGCTGGTAAACGTGCGCCCGCCTGCTTGAATAACAAGATAAAGGGTATCCCCGTTCTCAACCTGGATATCATCCTTTGACTCCCTTGGATCATCCCCTGTATAAACTACCAGAAATTTCTTCGTCAATCCCCCTTCAAATTCAGTATCACCGATATGCAGCGCCTTACCTTTTCTGTCACACCATAATTCGGCGGGACCACAATATTTTATAGTTTGTCCTCTCCACTCTGGATCTTTTTCAGATAGATGCTTCATTTCGCCGGTAACCTGGAAATCACCGGTATCATTTTCCTCATCGACGTGTATGGTTAGCTCAAGGCATTAAACTGTGATGAGTATGTAATTTTATTGTCATCCGGACGAAGGTCGCTGAATTGAGGTTGACTGTAAGGTTTTTCCCCGTTTGCCGGATTTACCTGAGAGGGTCCGTCATAGATTGTATCGTTGCTATAAAAGTATTTGTTTGTATACAGCGCCACCTCCTGGTATATAGTATAGGCGTCTTGCGCAGCATCAATCTTATCACCTATCCGGGGATCCACAGGAGAATTCGCGTACTTTATTACATGAAAGTCTTTGATGACCTCTTCAAGGGGGTCAGGGTCAACCAGAGGATGTGAATCATTGCGTACATGGGCAGGCTGGGTCACATCAGCAAACGCATGCATCGTCTCACCTAGAGACCGAAAAGCTTTCCCTAAATATATCTCCCTCCTTTCTTTATCCGATGCCAGCGGGAAAGGCGGATCCCTGAAATTAATTCCGGGTACAGTTTCTTTGCCCTGGCTGTTAACAGGAATCTCCAGAGCTTTCTTATAATATGCCAATGCATCCATCCAGCTATACGGATTATCTGGATGGGCAAAGGTCCAGTCTAAGGCACTGATAGCGTCATAAACCTGGCCGTGTACAATGCTATGATCGGTTAACTGCTGTGGGCCGTTAGCTTTCACGGGGTTGTAGAAATGCCTGACAGACGCCCAGAAATTCGGTTCGTCTGCAGAATACCCACCATGAATTAGCCATTCTTCAAAAGTTAGCGCTTCGCCGGTTACCTTATGGTCCCCTTCAAACGTGGAGTTGGATACTACTTTTGGTCCCATATAAGATTTAGTTTTATCTATCTCCCCGCTGGTGTACTTGGAAGAATTACTGTAAATTGCGTAAAAACGTGATATGGCCTGTTTATTTATCTCCTGGTGCGTTTTATAATTCTGCGGGTGTTGGTCCCAGGCCACGGCGAAAGATGGATTAACCACGATGATAAGGGAGGCTGTCAATATAAGTGCAATTAACCTCGAGAAAATAATTCTCATATCGTAGTTCCGCGGTTAATCATAATGATTTAAGCATCCACTGCCCATCGATATTAATAAAAACAATGCTAAACTTTTGGCCGTCTGCCTCGATATAATATTCTGCAATCCTGTTCTGTGCGATGCTTTCAAAGGAGAGAAAGTTAATCTTGGCCTTCTCCAGGCCAGCAGCTATTTGCGGCAGGACATCAGGGGATTCAGAGAATATCTTCTGATATTCATCTCTTTTCTCAGCCTGTACATATTTTAAAGCTGCATCTACATCTTTAGCTTTCAAGGCTAGACACAACTGGGCAACAACCTTATTTATTTTGGCTTCTTCCACCTTGTAATCCTTCGGCTTCGCCTGTACGGTGGCCGTATTTTGCCCGGGTATGTTCAAGGTTGGCAACTGGATCTTGAGCTTATTGACCAGTGGTGCACATACACAGGAAAAACCGCCCTGCTTATTAGGCAAACATCCTAAAAGCAGGATGCAAACAATGATTAAAGAAATACCTATGATAAAATTGCGTTTTGCTCCAGACATCCTCTTTCTCTTTCGGCTCTAGCTTCATTTAAATTGCTTAATACATTAAAAACAGTGGTTTTCTTTTTAAAGCATCATTGTATTCTTTGGCAAAATGACAGTCAATAAGTAGACTGGTTACTTGAAGAACTCAAGCTTAGTAGGCACTTTTCTTATGATTGTAATTGCAGATGAACATACATATCGATGATTAGACAGAAAGGATTAAGAAAGGTTGATGATAGTCTTCCTTTTGCTATTACTCCTCTTCGAATGCTCCAATATTAAGATGTTTTAACCTGCTTATAAAGCTTAAGGCTATCTTCAAATTTAACAGATGTGGGCTGAAAAGAAGGGGTTAATGCCGAGGGAGGGACTTGAACCCACACTCCCGTGAGGGAAGCGGATTTTAAGTCCGCCGCGTCTGCCATTCCGCCACCTCGGCATTTATTTGGAGGCGGCGATCGGGTTCGAACCGATGCATAGGGGTTTTGCAGACCCCCGCCTTAACCACTTGGCTACGCCGCCAGGGAAATAAAAATGGAGCGGAAGACGGGGCTCGAACCCGCGACATCCTCCTTGGCAAGGAGGCATTCTACCACTGAATTACTTCCGCCCACTCCATAGAGTGATACTAAGCAAACTGGTGCCGAGGAGGAGATTTGAACTCCTACGGGCTTACGCCCACCACCCCCTCAAGATGGCGTGTCTACCAGATTCCACCACCTCGGCATGGCAGGGGTGGCAGGATTCGAACC
>JAPLHL010000521.1 GCA_026389655.1 Chloroflexota bacterium | reverse complement strand
GCCTTACGAGTCGATCACAGTGCGCGCGGTCCACGTAAACAAGGTCAAATCAATTCGTGTTCTGGGCTCAGGTAAAGAACTGCAATTCGCAAAGAGGATTACCCTGCTGGACCAGGTCCGTAAGGAATTGATGAAATTCAATGACCCTGTGGGTGACCTGGTGATCACTGTGCCGGAATCCGTGATAGAACCGCATGCCACTGTCATAGCAATCGAATTTAATCCGTAGTAATTAGAATCAATACGTACAAGTAAAATATCTACGAGGAGATTTTGAAAATGGGTAGACGCATGGTCCTGGCTTCTTTTATTGGTCTCTTGATTATGCCGTCTGTCCTGTCCTGCGCTCCGGCGGGTGGACTGTCTAATACTGTTAGTGCGGATGCGGGCGACAACTTCACAACCTGGGAAGACGCACGCTTTGGCATATTCGTTCACTGGTCGCACTCTTCACAGCAGGGCGTGGAATTGTCCTGGCCCCTCGTTGGCGGCACTACCACCATGCCTTATTGCCAGAGCATGACCGTCGAGCAGTATCAGAGCAGTGCCGCTACCTTCAACCCGAAGAAATGGGACCCGGTTGCCCTGGCAAAGCTCTTTAAAAAGGCTGGCGCTCAGTATACTGTCATGATTACCCAGCACTGCGACGGTTACGCCATGTTTGACACGAAACTGTCCGATTTTGGAGTTATGCATTCACCGGTGGCAAGGGACCTTGTGCGAGAGTACGTTGACGCCGTGCGGGCTGAGGGCATGGGTGTCGGACTGTATTACACTTTAGCAGACTGGCACCACCCGGACTACCCGGCTATAACAGAAGCTGATAAACCGTATCATTATTACATGGGCGCCCCACTACCTCCGCCTGACCAATGGCAGAGATACCTTGATTTTATATTCGGCCAGGTCCGGGAGATACTTACCAACTACGGCAAGATCGATGAAATCTGGTTTGATAGTCAATGGGAGCACAAGCCATCCGATTGGAAAGCTAAGGAACTTGCAGAGATGGTACGTTCGCTGCAACCCGGCATTAAGATCAATGACCGCCTTCCGGGCCAGGGTGATTTCGATACACCGGAGAAGTTCCTCCCGGCCAAACCTCCTTCACGCCCATGGGAAACCTGCATGACCATGAACGATTCCTGGGGATATAATAAGGACGACCCTTCCTATAAATCTTCCACAGAGATTATCCAGACGCTTTGTGAAATCGCAGGCAAGGGCGGCCACTTGCTGCTGAATGTCAGTCCGATGGGCGACGGCCAACTGCCGCCTGAACAAATCGACCGTCTGAATGCCATCGCCGATTGGATGTCGAGAAACCACGAGAGTATTAGCCTTACGAGTCGATCACAGTGCGCGCGGTCCACGTAAACAAGGTCAAATCAATTCGTGTTCTGGGCTCAGGTAAAGAACTGCAATTCGCAAAGAGGATTACCCTGCTGGACCAGGTCCGTAAGGAATTGATGAAATTCAACGACCCCGTGGGCGACCTGGTGATCACTGTGCCGGAATCCGTGATAGAACCGCATGCTACCGTCATAGCTGTTGATTTCGAATCGCTGCCCTGAACAATAAAAAGGAGGCTATATTAGATGACCCGAAAACGTTTGGCTATTTTATCGGTAATACCGGTCTGCTTGTGTCTCATTTTTATCCTGTCCTGCGTTCCTGCGCCACAGGCACCGGTTGAGCAAAAAACCCTCAAGGTCGGCTGCATTATGCCTTTTACCGGGCCGGCGGCCATGTGGGGGCAAAATATCAGGCCGGGCATGCAGATATACGCCGACCTGATAAATGAAGACGGCGGCCTGAGGGTGGGAAACGAGAGATACAAGATAGAGATGATCTTCAAAGATGGTTTCACCCCAGGCCCTGCCGCCACGGCAACCAGGAACCTGATATATGAGAACGGCGTCACAGCCATCGTAGGGTATTTCGGCCTTGGCATAGCAGCCATGGCCCAGATAACCAACCCGGAAAAGGTCATTTTAGATACAAATACCATTGGCGGCATCGATCCATCCCCGCCAGAGCAGTCCTACGTGATATACGGTCATCCAGCCATGGAGATCACGATCAACCAGGCAGCCAGGTTACAAAATGAGTTTGGGATTAAACGCATCATGATGCCCTATCCTGAGGGCACCCTGAATTTCACGCCTTACCTGACAAAAATGGCCGAGCAGGGCACGGAAGTAATCTATTGCGTAGGTTCACCCCTGGAGGTCGGCCTGATGGCCAAGCAAAGGTGGCAGATGGGCTACAGTTGGCCTATATGTCATATCGCCGCCGCCCTGGACTACGATATTATGAAAGGCATATGTGGTAGTGATGAAGCTTTACAAAATATAGTCAGCGATTATCCCGTGCCATGGGAGCTGAAAAAGGTGGTGGTTGCTCCAAAATATATCGATATGGCGAAAAGGGTACTGAACAGGTACAGGGAATTGTATAAGAAAGATATGTACACAGGCGTGTACGGCGCGTGCGGCATAAATGCGCAGGGACAGTATTTCGAAGCACTGGAGCAGGCCGGCACTACAGACCCTGATGTGGTGATGCGAACATTGAGAGGGGGTACTTTCGACACTTTCATCGGGAGATATAAACTATCGGGCAGCAAGTATTATGGATCAGATGTAGTTTTCGGGCACCCCTGTGCCATGGGGATAACAAAGGGAAAGGAAATTGTCTATCTGGGGGAATACCCGCTGATGAACCTCGACACTCCCTTCGCCGAGGTTGAATCTTCCGAGTAATTTTCATAACAGACCCTACTCTCAAGTAATGATATAATGCGTTAAAAGTAAATGCTTGATTAAAGGAGAAAACTGATGCAGGCCTTTCAAGATGTTCTACTCGAGAAGAAAAATCATATCGCACAGGTCATTTTTAACAGGCCGAAGGTACTGAATGCTATCAGCAGAGGGTTTATCGGCGGTTTAAAGGAAGCAGCCGAATATATAGACCAGGACCCAGATATAAGGGTAGTGATAATGTTGGGAGCCGGCGACCGGGCTTTCTGCGCCGGACTGGACCTGAAGAAGGTAATAGTGCCGGGTGAAAGCATACTGGATGGATGGAACGTACGCACCATACACGACGCTATACAAAAATGCAGGGACGCATTCTCCATATACGAAAAATTGCCCGTGCCGGTCATCGCTGCAATCAACGGCTATTGCCTGGGCGGCGGCATCGAAATAGCGTTGTGCTGCGATATAAGGCTGGCGGCCGATGATGCAATTTTCGCAATGCCCGAGGCTAAACTGGGAATCGTCCCGGACATGGGCGGCAGCTCGCGGCTTCCGCGTGCGGTAGGGGCAGGGATGGCCAAGGAAATGATCTATACGGGGCGAAGAATCGATGCCAAAGAAGCATTACGCATAGGCCTGGTACAGCACGTATATGCAAAAAGCGAGCTTATGGCAGAGGCATGGAAACTGGCCGAAGAAATCGCAGCAGTCCATCCTGCGGTTACCCAAGGCATTAAAAGAGTGATCAATACCAGCATGTCCTCACCCCTGGAGGCAGCTTTGAATTTCGAGACAGCTACATCTATGCATGCGACCCAGTTCGGTGACCTGACAAAGCTCCAGGAAGGCAACAAGTAAGGCGGACTATTGAGGCATAACAAAAGCGGCCCATTGATAAAATGGGCCGCTTTTTTGCACGTAAACCACCAACAATTACTTGGTCCTGACATGCTTGATACGGCAATGATGGAATCAACACGCCGAAGCCTGGGAGGCATTGATCGCGTGTATTGCAGACTGAACTGACGGAGAAGCCGCTAACCCTTTGCCGCTCTCTGGGAGTGCTGAGGCGCGATGGCGATATTTTTCACTGAACAAGTTGGCGGTATATTTATTTTGCCCGAGAACCCCAGCGCATACAGCGAAAGAAATAAACTGGCTATTATTAAGACGATTTGGATCGTATAAGATATAAATGCTAGAATTAGATCGGGATATAAATTATTCATACACTGGAGGAGCGGATGTCATCAATATTTATGAAAAAAACCGGTTCAATATTCATGCTGGCGTTGTCAATTATGGGTATTGGCTTGTCTATAACCGGGTGCATGCCCGGCGAAGGGGTTCAGAAGGAGTCGGCTCAATCGGTGCCGCCATTGGTTACAGCTTCCAAGGTATCAACTGGGTCAACGGCAGAGAAAGAGCCTGCTGCAACCGGTCAGGTCTTCATGGTAACCTCGACAGGCTCCATCGGTGAAGGTTCGTTTGCCGATGCCGTCCGCCAGGCTAACAACCTGTCCGTCGGCGCCGGCAGGGCGATCATAAACTTCAATATCCCAACGACCGATACCGGCTTCGATTCGAAAACCGGCGTCTGGACTATCCATGTCGACGCTCCTCTGGTCATTAAGCGGCCTTTTACCATCATCGATGGAGCCACGCAGGCGGATTTTGCCGGCCAAACCAATCCGAGCGGCCCGGAAATTATGATAATCCCGGGCAAGCCTGGCGTAGAACACCCGCTGGCCATTGTCTCCGCGAACAACACAGTCCGCGGGCTTGCAATAGGCGGATTCAAATATGGACTCGTACTCTACCAGGCGGGCGCCGTCTCCAATACCATCGCCGACTGCTTTATCGGTGTGGCTCCTGATGGATCGAGCGCCATCCCCAACGAGACTGGCGTAATCATTATCGAAGGAGCCTCATCGAATCTCCTCGAGAACAATATCATCTCAGGAAACAAAAGCCTGGGCGTCTACTTAGCCGGCAAAGGCACCGGTAACATCCTGCGTGGCAACCGTGTCGGCACTGACGCTGACGGACAACTCCGCGTCCCCAACGAGACTGGCGTACTCATTATTGAAGGGGCCTCATCGAATCTCCTCGAGAATAATGTCATCTCAGGAAACAAGAGCATGGGCATCTACATAGCCGGCAAAGGCACTGGTAACATCCTGGGTGGCAACCGTATCGGCACTGACGCTGACGGACAACGCCGTGTCCCCAACGATATCGGCTTGCTCATCGACGACGCCGCTAAACAGCAGATTGGAGAACCCGGCAGCGGCAATATCATATCGGGCAACGATAATGTAGGCATGGTTGTAATCGGCCGCAGCGCATCCGGCAACACTATTCAGGGCAATCTCATCGGCGTAGATGCTACCGGTAAATCAGAGCTGCATAACAACATCGGTATAGTCGTTAAAGCCCTGGCGCACGATAACCTCATCGGCAGCGATAAGGCCGACGGGCGCAACATAATCTCCGGCAATGTCCAAATCGGCATTTACATCGAGGCCGCCGACAATAACTATATTATGGGTAACTATATCGGCACCGATATCACCGGCAATGCCATCCCCAGCGGTACGGTTGTCCAGGGCAACGGCATTGAGTTCAACACGGTCTCCTGGGGCAACGTCCTAGGCGGCACCAGCCCGGGTCAGCGTAATATCATCTCGGGGCACACTGTTTACGGCGTAGTCTACTACGGACATTGTTCCAACAACTCAACCATTGGAAACTACATCGGCGTTGATGCAACCGGTAGCCGGTCACTGCCCAACTCCACCGGCATCTGCGTAGACTGTGCCTCAAACCACAACGACATCGCCTTCAACGTAATCTCAGGGAACCTGACCTATGGCCTTTTCTATGTTACACGCGGCACCGAGTTTAACACACTACGCGGGAATTTCATCGGCACCGATCCGACAGGCCACACCGCCATCCCGAATGACATTGGCCTGGTTATCGCTACCGGCGCCACTGATAACAAGGTGGGGTCGGATGATCCCAAGGACCGCAACATCATCTCAGGAAACCGCCAAGCCGGTGTCATGATCACCAACCGCTATACGCAGCGTAACGAGGTGGTCGGCAACTATATCGGCGTCGATTCATCCGGTGCTGCGGCCCTGCCCAACCTGCATGGCATGGTCATTTCAACCTATCCGAAAGACAACCTCGTGCGTGCTAACGTCATCTCAGGGAACCTCCAGTCCGGTATCGTCATCTATGAGTACGCTGAGGCAAACCAGATTATCGGCAACAGCATCGGCGTGGCCGCCGGCGGCAAGGCCCTGGGCAACGGGGGCGTGGGCATCGTACTTGATGAGCGGTCTGAGAAGCTAAACCCGCTGGGCAGCTCGGACCAGCAGAATACCATCCTCAACAACGCACAGGGGCAGACATACGTACAAAGCGTGCCCGGGCGCGGGCATGCAACGGCAGCTACAATACCGACTGAAGCAGAGCTCGACCCAATACCCGCGGTCTGGGTGAAAGACCGCGGCCCGGTGCTTACAGGCACTCCAGCGCCGCGTCCCCAAGCGAATCTGCAGCCATCTGCCAGGCTAACTCTAACCGTCACCCAAACTGGCGATACAGGGCCCGGCTCGTTGCGTGACGCTATTACGCGCGCCAACTTGGCCGGTGGTTCAGTTGCCATTATGTTTGAAATCCCCCGCAGCGACGCTGGCTTTAATGCAGCCAATGGATTCTGGACCATAGCCCCCACTGAGACACTGCCCCCCATCGTCGCTCCAAACATCTTCATCGATGCTTCCTCTCAGACCAGTGCACTCGGCGACACCAATCCGCTTGGGCCGGAGATCTTCCTTAGTGGCGGCAAGCATACTGTAGAATATGGCCTGATGCTTTTCGAAGCTTCCGGTGCGACTATTCGCGGACTGGCTGTTGATGGTTTTGCCTATGGCATACAGGTCCAGGGCAGTAACGCCCGCGACAATATTATTGCGGGTAACTACATAGGCCTGTTGCCCACAGGAGCCAGGGGCAATGGCAACTATAACGGTATCGAACTCATCAGCAGCGCCCACGATAATATCATTGGTGGAGAGGATACGTCCGACCGTAATGTCGTCTCCGGCAATCTCCACACAGGCCTGCGCATTAGCGACGCCAGCGGAAACCTTTTAGTCGGCAATTACATAGGCATAGATCCAACCGGCCAAAATGCTCTGCCAAACTATGACGGCATCAGCTGCGAAGGCCGCTCCGCTGAAAACCAGATCGGCGGACCCCGCAAGGGGCAACGAAACGTCATATCAGGTAACGTAGCCTACGGCGTGGATCTTTTCGGCCACCAGGTCAGCGGCAACCTGGTCTACGGGAACTACATCGGCACGGACCCCATCGGACAAAAGGCTATCCCCAACACATATGGGGTACTCTTTGATGACCGCTCCCACGGCAATATAGTAGGCGGACTTGAGCCCGGCGAAGCCAACCTCATCTCAGGCAACACAGCTTTCGGTGCCTATTTTTACAACAACGGTACCCATGCTAATATTGTCCGCGGCAATCTGATCGGCACAGATTCCACCGGTACGCGATCCATTGCCAACGAGACAGGTGTGCATATCGACGGCGTCACTGTCGACAACATCGTCGACCGCAATCTCATATCCGGAAACCTCGTCGCTGGCATTACTGTCTTCGCCCGTGGCACCAATCGCAATCTCATCACAGGCAATCTCATCGGCACCGACCCCTCCGGCTGGCGCCCACTGGGCAACGGCGAGGACGGCATCCGACTGGCGTTCGGCCCATCCAACAACAGCATCGGAGGGGAGTCGGCTCTTGGCAATATTATTGCCTTCAACGGCGGCGCAGGTGTTTTCATTGAATCTGACACTTCACAGGGCAACCGCATTTTCGGAAACCTCATCTTTGCCAACGCCGTCGGCGGAATAGATTTAGCGCCTCCAGGGCTCAATACCAATGACGCCGGTGATAGCGACGCCGGAGCCAACGCCCTCATGAACAGCCCGGTCATCGCTGAGGTATCGCTAGATAAAGGATTAATGCGTGTTCACGGGACCCTCGACACCCCCCAAGCGGATTTAGCTATTGTCGAGCTGGTCCTGGGATATGCCGAGCCGGGAGGACAGGTCCAGGGCAAGCTGCCGCGGGGTATTGCAATCCCCGATGCTCAGGGCCGCTGGAGCATTGAATTGAGCGGCATCACGGGACCAGTAAAAGCCCTTGCAGCTACCGCCACTGACTCGAAGGGAAATACCTCAGAGTTCGGGGGCTGGACTGCCGGTAAATGATCCGGCGGAAAGTAGCGCGCTGATCACCAAATTGGTAAATCTACCTGCAGGATTTTCTAATGGCTTTCTTATTGTCAGTGCAAAAGTCCTGTCTGACGTGCGTCCGGTTCCAAAAGGTACTTACAAAAATAGCCATGAACCTCTGTCAGTGTGGTTACTAGGGATATTATTCATAAATTATTACACGGGAGATAGCATAGAATCCATTTTGTAAACAGCTGAATTAAAAATATATAATAAAATCTGATAATCGTTATACACCATTATTTATGAGGGGATGAGGTGATTTATGGGGAAAACTAAGATCCTCGGCAATCCGGTAATAGTCAGCATCAACAATAAGGACAGTAAGCCTCTCGCAGGAATTCCAATATGGATAGGTCAGCGTTTTATCAACATCGACCTTAACGGTGAAGCTCTCTTCCTGGGACTTGAACCAAGAGAATATAAACTAAGCGTAGATGCTGCCGATTTTCATCCGTTAAGAAAAAAACATTCTTAAACAAAATCAAAGCGGGGGATTTATTCATCATGAAACAAAAATTTCATTATTCTATCATCACAATAATAGTAATCAGTTTGTTGCCGCTTTTAATTTGTCGT
>JAPLHL010000003.1 GCA_026389655.1 Chloroflexota bacterium | reverse complement strand
GAAGCCCCCAGCATTCCGGGCGGCAACTTCTTGGCGGTGGGAGTAAACGAAGGCAGTTTAAATGGGAGTAGATTAAGGGCCAAAAATCCAAGGAAAATGGCCAGGATAGCAATAATAATCTTTCCCCAAAAGCCAAAGACGCTGCTCACAGACTCGCTTATAAAACCAACAGCCCATCCCGCAACCGAAAAAGCAAGTACTGTTCCCAGCATAAAAAAGCCGGCTATGATGTACGTGTCCCGCTGTTCATTGCCTTCACGCGAACCTGCGTAGCCTATAACGGCCGCAATCAATGGCGCAGAACATCCAAGACATGCAATCGAAGTTATGAGTCCGAATAAAAGCCCGGCCGGAAGTACCATCAGGCCGAACTCGGGTGCGCTGAAAACCTGGTTTATCCATTCCTGCATTATTTATTTCCTTATAATCCTTATTTAGGGCAGCAACCCGGACCTGCGCCAGGCGCACAAGTTTTTTGCAGCGTCAAATATGTCTGCAAAAGCCTGGTCTCTGTAATATTACCGTCAATAATTGCACTGCTGCCAGCAGCCGCAAGCAATAATACTGCGGGTAATTTCGTGATTTTCAAACGGTCGGCCGTAATCTGCAGTTCAGGGTCCTGGGGACTCAACGTTAATACATCAGCCACAGCACCATCCAACTTCATTTTTTCGATGGCGCCGGTAACGGTTTGATCGACAGTTTTAGTGGAATCAGCGTTGCCCGGCAGAATAACAAAAACAAAATTGCTATTTGCATAATTTTTACTGATGTCTTTTGCCCAGTTTAATTCACCGATACCCGGTGTTTTTTGAGTATTATTTGCGGCTGCCGCGGATGTAGCTGATGCATTAGCCGATGTACCTTTGTTAGTACCATTGCGACCCACCAGCGCATATATGACAGCTCCGGCAATCAGCAGTACACCTAAAGCACACAGGCCGATTTTCCACCATAGGACCGGATTCTTCTTAACCATAGGTTTATTATTCATAATAAATCTCCAATTTGACCGTTGATTAGCATGCACTGATTATTTAGGGCAACAACCTGGCCCTGCGCCCGGAGCACATGTGGATTTTGTCAGGCTCAGATAACCCTGCAAAAGCTTGGTCTCAGTAATGTCGCCTTTGATCACTCCCCCCTGGCCGGTGGACTTCAAAATGAGGACTGCCGGCAGTTTTTGTATAGCCAACTGCTCTAGCGTAAGGCGGAATTCGGGGTCGGTTGAGCTTAATGTCATTCCATCAACGGCCGCACCGCTTTTCTTCAGTTGTATCAAAGCAGATTTGACCGTCTGGTCTGCTTTACTGGTTAGATCAGCGTCCCCCGGAAATAGGACGAAGATAATGTCATTAGTTTCCCACTTTGAATCAAGGCTTTTCACCCAGTTCGGTGTTCCATCTGTGGCCGGCGCATTAGCGGCTGTCGCGGTTGGCGTAGTGCTATTGATAGTTGCCGATGCGGGACTGCTGGCCGCAGGTGCTGTAGGACTGCTGGCTGTTGGCGTTGCAGAGCTGGCTGATGTGCGTGTCATCAGGGTGTAAGTTATAACCCCTGCAATCAGCAATACAACAATCGCGCAAAGACCTACTTTCCACCACTGGATTTTATTCTTATCGCCATCATTGTTTGGTTTTATCATTTTTGCCATCTTTTAACTCCTTTTAATAAATTTCGAAACACTTCGAACAACAGGTATAAAATTTTTTTAAGGTGTGACTGTCACTTTAAAAAATGCCATCATTAAATCAACTACTTCAGGATCAACCGAGCATTCTGTGCGCTGCCCGTTTCTCTTTATTTTGATTAGCCCGGACCTGTGTAGTTCCTTAATATGATGTGATATGGTGGATGCCGCAATTCCCAGGTCCTGTCCCAGTACGCCTACGCACTCGCATATATGGCCATCCGAACCGCATGGGCTGGCTTCTCCACAATAACTGGCAAGACGCATAAATATCTGCACACGGTGAGGATTGGAAAGAGCTTTGAATATATCCGCATACCGCTGAGCATCACTATTCTTATATTTCGACATATTTCTAACAATATACCTGCGCTATATCAATTGTCAAGTATCTTTTCATACAGCACAACTGCAAGGTTACTTTTTGGATTCATCGATTATGTTTTCTATCCCTTGCCTTGTTCTGAACTCGATGGGATTGCAGCCCATTGTTTTTCGTTTGATCTTTTTGCTCAATTCTTCAAGGAATTTAAAAGCTCCAATTTCATCATGGTCCAGGACTATTTGTTCCAGTTTTTGTATCTGCTGCTCATCAAATGAAATCAACGTTTCCAATGGCATGCCTCCTCACGAACAATCATACCTGAAATATGAACCTGGATGTTTTTAGTTATGGGCGCGGACAACATTGTTGACCCGTATTACAGTTATTAGGTTGCATATAATTTGAAGAACTCGGAGGCGAAAAAGAGATCATAACCGCACATATAATTAAAATAATGGCCGCTAAAACGATAATCTTTATCCCCTTGTCTTTTTGTTTTTCTTTCTCCATAACTTTACATCCAAATTATTTAAATATACAGATATATAACAACTCTCTAATCGATATTATAATAATTAAACCCTTCTCAATAGCAGCACCTGGCCGAGATATATACGGGGGCAGAGGATGATCCTCCGCTGTCAGTTACAGTTACCGTGATTTTATGAACAATGGCAGCACCGGGGGCTAGCCAGGTAATTTTTTGGCCTCCCCCGTATATTTTACCGCCTGTAGACTGCCATTCATAGGCTAGAGATTCTCCTTTAGTGGATCTTGCTTTACAGGTTATTTCCGCTGTATATAAAGTCTTTATCTCAATTTTGGGTTGTGGAGTAGAAGCATGAGGATCAATCTCTATAACGGTAACCTCTTGACCTGAGCGCAGAAGGACCTCAAACTTATCGATAATCGGCGGATTCGCCCCCTGTTCCAGGCTGCTGACGGGCGTATTGTTATCAGAACCGATCACTCTTCCCTGGTTAGTCTTCGTTGAATTTATGCCTGTAGTTTGATTAGATGGTTCCCCACTATCAGCTGCTTTTTCATTATTCACAGACTCAGAAGCTTGATACGCACAGGCAGAATAAAATATGAAGCTTAATATCGTGATCGCTAATATGGACTCTTTTTTTAAACTTATCCTCATTTACAATATACCTGATTAATTATTGATTGATTTCGTACACGTCATTTATCACTCTCCGCATACCGCAGTGCTGCTGTTGCAGCCACAGCCAGGACTTGTTACGTTAATATAAGCGCAAGCTGCGTGTTCGTTGCCTAAAGCATCTGATACGGTCACGGTGACTGTATATCTGCCTACTGTTCCCGGAGACACCCAGCCAATCTTTGATGCAGTTCCATCTTTTATACCAACCCCCTGTATTTTACCGCCGTTGCATGACCACTTATATGTATTCTTACCAAATACCGCCAGTTGAGACTGGCATTCAACTTCAACTATGGCGGGAGACACTATTAACAGCTTTCCTCCCGTCACATCGTCCCCCCAGATCGGGACCTGGAGAGAAATGGCAGGATTGATATCAATAATAGTATTCTTAAATGGGACTACCTTAACACTAACCGTCCGCGTGGCTTCCGCACCTTTTACGCCAGTGACCCTGACACCAATACTATATGTTCCGGGCACAGACGGGGCTGCCCAAATAATGCTATTGCCATCACCTTTAATCGTGCCATTATCCGAGAACCATTTATACTGTAGCGGACCATCCACTTTTTCATCCACCGCGCATTTTAATAAGGTCTCAAAGGAAGTGGGAACTTCACGTGCATATATAATATCCCTGATAACCAGGTCCTGATTTGGAAATGTTGTGCACGATGGCAAACCAAATGCACTGATCACGAACAATATGAAGCAGAGTGTTAAATGTGTGTGTTTTCTAATCATTTCTTATATTACCTGAGGCATTAATTCCTAGGGCAGCAAAATACATCGAATATTACGTTTCCCTGCGTCTGGTTACCGTCAGAATCCGTAGCAATAACTGTCAACGTATACAATATAGTATTCGGTGGAGCAGTCCAATTTACGGTAGTACACGACTGATCTTCCAGTCCTTTGCCTTTCATTTTGCCACCGGTTGCCGACCATGAATAATTAATTTTCTTCCCGGCCGCGTTTTCTATCGCACAGCTTACCTTCGTCACAGTTCCCACTTTAACACTTACATTCTCGGATACAATATCTGAGGACGGCAAACGCATACTCAGTGTAATCGGTAAAGTTGAAGTTCCATCAGCATTATTCAGCACACGTATATCCACGCTCTTCATCGTCTCCCCTTCTTTCCCGTCCTTAACCACAACACTGATCTTGTAGTTTCCCATGGTGCCCGGTGCAATCCAAAGCGCACTCGGGCCGTTTCCAGTTATCTGCCCACCATCGGTAGACCATTCATATGTTAAACTGTCGCCATCCGGGTCGCTTGCCCGGCAAACTATTTGATTATCTATTGTAGCCATACTATCTTTGGCATAAGATATATTTTCTATTGTGGGGCTATTGTTCGGCTTGGAAGTTGAGATGGAAGGGCTACTACAGGCTGTAATTACCAGGACGGTCAATAGTGTCGCAATGTATTTCGTTATGTGAGTTGCTGGGATTTTATTTATTTTATTTTTCACTAGCTTTATCTATCCAATTAAATAAACAACTTAATTATCATCCAGGCTGCAAGGGCAACCAGCACTATGGCCAATATTATTCGTAGCTTTGGCACTCCGGTCCTGAGTGATATGACCGGCCCCATGCTTGCTCCGATAAAGGCTGCTGCAGCTAAGGGCAACGCAATCCATATATTAAAAGGGTCACCCCCAACTAGATGCCCCAGAAATCCGGGTAGTGCGGTGATTCCAACGTATGTAGAGGAAATACCGATAGCGATACGTGTGGGGCATCCGAACAACAGTACCAGTATCGGCAGAATGAATAACCCGCCGCCAACACCGATCAGCCCGGCAATGAATCCGACCAGGGCGGTTGCCGGAATAAGAAGCCCCATTGATATCTTGTAGTGATACTCCCCGCAGGACCTGTCCCAGCAGTACCAGGACGGCATGAAATCCGGGCGCTTGCCCTCCGTAGCCGGGCGCAGCATGAAGAATGCAGCAACGCCAAGCACGGCAATAAAAATGACCTTCAGCACTATGGAACTAATCCATTGGGCTACATAGCCTCCGGCAAAAGAACCGACAATGGCAAAGGGAACAATGGCAAATAATAGTTTCCAGTCTACTGTCTTCTTTCGGCCAAAAACCAGCGTGGACGCTATGCTCGCAAGCATGATTATGAACAGGCTGGTGGTAGAGGCCTCATGCATCCCCATGCCCGCCATTAGCAGGATAGGCACATAAGTGGACCCTCCACCCTGTCCTACCATTGAGAATGGCACGGCAAGTACGAGCACAGCTACACTGGCTATGATTATAGCTATCGTAGACATTTAATTATCCTCTGGGGTAATTACCCCCAAAACCTATTTACAAATCGCCATTTTATTATTTGTAATTGGAGCAAGGTATGCAGTTAGGCTCATTATCGACCAGTCGCACGTACCGCTCGAAAACGTATTCACCGCATCTAACGCATTTTATTTTGTTAAACGACCCTCTGGCAGGTGTAAATTTATAGTCAGGTATCCAATTGATTTTAAAGACCTTGTCGTCCGGCTGGGCAAACATCCAGTCGATGGCTTCCTGGGTAACCTTGTCCGGTATCTTTGAAGGTTCAATTTTCTTTTTTCTATGGGCAAAAAATTCCACCTTCCCGAACTCATCTTGAAACTCATTAGTGACATATAAGCGAATTGCGCCTTTTTCCACATGTAAGGGATGAAAAAATACGGCAGCCAGCTTTCCCCAGAAAGTCTTTTCCATCAGTGATTTGCCGTAAGTAGCACCGGTCGCAATTTGAATGCCGTCCATCAGGCAGGTCTGGGGATGCCCGATGCCAAGCTCAGGTATAACGAAAAATCCATGGTCTTTTTCGTGCTCTCCCCCAAGTTCCTTCATGGCCAGCTTGCCCATGCGGTAGCCTAGCGGCATGAAGGGACAGCGGTGCCCGTGAAACTCCCACGCCCATTCAGGTACCATATTCATTTTAATTCCTCCCTTCCTTTTTATTATTGATTTGTAATTATTCTTTTATT
>JAPLHL010000185.1 GCA_026389655.1 Chloroflexota bacterium | reverse complement strand
GGGCCTGATACGAGGAATCCAACCTGTATCCCCGTTTGCAGCGGCACGTGTCCATTGAAAAAGCCCCTGTCCCAGAACATCTTGAGCCTGGCAGACAGGAACCGGTCCTTTATTTCGCTGGCAAAGATCGTCACATCCTGGTCCCGCATATGGGAATTAACGAAATCCACATACCCATCTTTATAAATGCAGATGTTATCAAAACCGCACTGTATGCAGCCCAGGCAGCCGCCTTTTATATCAATATCCCTGATATTGAAAACCTCAATTTTCTCCTGGAAAGCGCCGCTGAACCTCTGTACCATGGCGGCAATATTGGATTTCGGGTCCTCTATATCAGCCACCACCCTTATCTTCACGCCCGTGTTATCAACCTTGCCATCCGCCTTGCCCGGTTTATAAGCAAATTTAGCGTGGGTAAGAGGCGCAAAAGCCCTGGCAGTAGGCAGTTTATTCTCAATCGCCGAGAGGAAATCGGATACCCACTTCAGCAAAATGCGCCTGCTGTCATCGAGGAAAATGTCATCCATATAGGCCGAGAAGAATTCGGTGTATTTCATGACCAGGTCATCACAGACGCCTCGCATATAGTTATGCGCCGTGTTATCGAAGAAATGGATGGAAGTCGATAAAACACATGTATATTTGTCTTTGAAGGCACTCTCAGCGCCCTTCTCCCAGATCATCTCGATGAACCTCTTGTACTGTGAGGCCACCAGGAATACGTAAAGAGGAAAGGCCCATATCACACCGTCCGACTTCTTGACCTCGTCGATGATAGCCTGAAAGTGGGCAGGGTCTTTTTCCAGCTTAAGTATATCGTGAGACACATGGAGGAGTTTAAACTCGTGGTCCGGAAATTTCTTCTGTATGAACTTGATGTACTGGACTGTGACGCTGATCTCACCCTTGGGACTGCCGTTGAGCACAGCAATCTTCATGATAACACCCTCCAATAATCTGACTTATTTATTAATAACCCTGAATGCCTATTAGCTTTTGACGTATTGCTCCCGGGCAAGCGGACAATTGACCGTAAGAGGCTGGTCCACGCGCGTTTTAATAGCTTCATAAACGGTATTGGTCAGTCCATCCGCTACCGATGTGAGCTCCCAGCGCCTGTCCGAGGCCAGCCAGTTCTGGATAGCGAACCTTATACCCCCAAAATACAGCAGACGTACAGCGTTGACATTTATGTCCGGCCGTATCTCACCGCTTCTCTGACCCTCAGCCAGAATCTCATTGAGAACAGCTTCGGTCTGCGTCAGGCTCTGCCAGGCCTCTTCGGATTTATGCCACATATTTAGATTGGTGATCACATATACTTGCCAGGCAACCATATAATGCCGCTGGAAAAAATCGAGGTAAAAGTAGGTCATTTTGCCCAAACGTTCGCCGGCCGAACTGATGCCGGCAAGGTGCTGTTTTATCTCCCCCATCATCAATTTCAGTCCCTCGTTGTTCATGGCAACCAGCAACTGTTCCTTGTTGGGGAAATATTTGTAGATGCATCGTGGAGAGACGCCTGCCAGCCTGGCGATATCACGTAATCCCGCCTCGTGGTAGTTTACGTTGTAAAAGACCTGGGCAGCCGCCTTGATGATCTTATCACGGGTATGCTCGGCGCCTTTTCTAGCCATATCAGTAAAGCGTATATTATTACCCGGGCACTGCATTTGTCAACGTTGTGGACTTTGATTAATCTTATTCAAATACAGCTCCCGGGACAGCACTGAAAGGACTATTATGTCTACAATGTAGACGTGTAGCAACCATCTCGTATACCGGACTGTGAAATGAATCCCGGTGGTCATGAGCAACTGCCTGTGTAATAATGTGCGGGGGTAAAATATGAAACAAGAAGTAAGCGACAAGGACCGGGAAATGGCCGAGACCTGTCTGAAATGCACAGTGTGCAAAAAGGCAAGAAAAAACCAGAAGGGTTTCACATTCTGGTTCGTCAAGAAGATAGAGGGCGGAATGTGCCCCTATTGCCAGGCTTATGAACGGGTTTACGGGCGAAAAGCCCATGAGCCTATCCCGGCCAGCTAATTAAACATAAATGGTCGTGATCAGGAAAGCATCAGCCGCAGACGTACTGGCAATTACCGAGATCTACAACGATGCGATTCTAAACCTGACTGCCACTTTCGACACTCAACCAAAGACACTAGAAGAGCAGAATAAATGGTTTGAGGACCACCGTGCACAGTTCCCGGTCCTGGTAGCTGAGCAGGAGGGCAGAATCGCAGGCTGGGCATCGTTGTCCAGGTGGTCGGACCGCTGCGCATACAGCGGAACCGCTGAAGGTTCGCTTTATATTAATGCCAAAGACCGGAACACAGGGCTGGGCAGAAAATTACTCTCGGCCATTTTAGACGAAGGGCAGAAGGTCGGCCTTCACACAGTGATCGCCAGGATTGTTGAAGGCAACGCTGCGAGCATCCATCTTTGCGAGTCGCTGGGATTCACGCACATCGGGACGATGAGAGAAGTGGGTCGCAAATTCGGGAAACTCCTGGATGTGCAGATGATGCAGAAAATATTCACGGAGTAAGCTGCTAATCCGATGGCCTTAACGGCAATCCCTGCACTTGCCTTCCAGGAGAATACTATGTTCCTCCAGGTCATAACCCGGAGGCAGGAGGTTACCAAGATCTCCCGGGCAACCCTCAATTTCAAATAACTTGTCACACTTCCGGCATAAGAAATGGTGGTGATGGTCTTTGTTCGCAAATTCCCACCTTGACGATTGACCCGGCAGGTCAACTTCACGTATGGCTCCTTCTTCTTTGAGAGACTTCAATGTGCGGTAAACTGTAGCAATGCCCAGCCGGGAAATCCTGCCCCTGGCCAGATCGAAGATTTCACCGGTCGACAGCGGACGGTCCGCCTGGACCATGACCTGGCGTATAGCATCCCGCTGTGACGTATTTCGCATCATATGCTGTTTCTTGCTTCCTGATAATGATAATCAGTTATTATTTTACGTTATCTGCCCTGTATAGCCATACCCTGCACAGTTAGATTGACAACTTTATTGATAACAGTATATCATTATCATCTGAAGTTGGCTATGCTTTTGTAAGTGGACTTGTGGATGAAGCGAAAATTCTTTGCATGCTCGGGATTATTCCTGATAACTGTTATCCTTCTGGCCGCGTGCCAGCAAAGCTTTCAGCCAGTTGACCACAGCAAAAAGACGTTGGTTGTCACCTATTCGATTCTCGGCTCGGTAGTAAAAGAACTGACCGGTGACAGCGTGAATGTGATTGTCCTGATGCCTAATGGAGCCGATCCTCACGAGTGGGACCCGTCGGCAAAGGATATTGAATTGCTTAACAAGGCAGACCTGATCGTACAGAATGGACTCGAACTGGAAAGCAACATGCAAAGGACCCTTAAAGAAGCCAGCAGCATGGGAGTCAAGACTTTCACAGCGGCCGAGCACATCACAATTCGCAAGATAGGCCAGGGGGAAGGGATACCTATCGGTGATCCGGACCAGGCAGTGGGAGCAGATGATCCGCACCTGTGGACCGACCCGCTTGCCATGAAAAATGCCGCCGGGGCGCTTGCTGTCCAGATAAAAAATGAACTGGGCATCGATGTGGATTCCCGCTCAATTGACCTCCAAAACCGGCTCGATGAACTGAATAAAGAACTGACCGGCATAGTTTCTACTTTACCGGCGGCAGACCGGAAGCTTGTCACAGGTCATGAATCTATGGGATACTTTGCTCAACGCTACGGGTTTAAGCTGATAGGGGCAATCATCCCGAGTATTACATCACAGGCGGAAGTGTCAGCCGCCAGCCTGGCAGAGTTAAAGAAGTTGATCGAGAATAATCAAGTCAAAGCTATTTTTACCGAACTCGGGACTTCCTCTGCCGTGGCCGATGCCATAGGTAAAGAAACGGGAGTCAAAGTAATCGGGATTACAACTCACAGCCTTCCGGAGGACGGCTCGTATTTCACTTTTGAGCG
>JAPLHL010000021.1 GCA_026389655.1 Chloroflexota bacterium | reverse complement strand
ACTGCCGAATTCTGGCTGGAGCATTGTGCGCAGTATCATGTGCGTAAGATTACGCAAGGCGAGGCACTGGAGCTGCAGCAGGGATCTGTCAGTCTCAACAGGATAATTTCCGCCTGGCTGAAGACGGAGACGGGCGGCAGGACCGGTGTGATCTGCTCCTGCTGTTCATGCTGCTGCGGCGGAATTGAGGGCATGAAGCTGGCCAGGAAGCTCAATAGTAAAGACAAGGTGACAAATATCGTTTCGTCCGGCTATTCGGTGCGCATTGACAGGGAAACCTGCGTTTCCTGTGGCACCTGCGTGAAGGTCTGCGCATTTGATGCCTGCAAGCCTGTCGAAGGCGGGAGCCCTCTATACGACGTTGAAACCTGCCTGGGGTGTGGCGTCTGCACAGCAAAGTGTCCTTCCGGGGCGAGGACGCTTGTCAGGGATGAATCCAAGGGCCTCCCGCTGGATGTGGACCTGTAATTTAAATGCTTATATGTGGCCGCGCGTCAGTCGATACCTATCATGACATTGCTGGCCTTAATAATCGCATAGACCTTTTTGTTTTTACTCAGCTTCAAGCCTTTGCTTGATTCTTTTGTGATTACGGCGACAATCTCGTCCCCACCGGTTAGTTTCACGATAATCTCATCATTGACTGCTCCCGGCTTGATTGATTTGATCTTGCCACTGAGGATATTACGGGCGCTGATTTTCACTTTACACCTCCCAAACTCTTGTAATGAATACTACCAAAAAGCCGTGTGAATTAATTCCGAATTGCTCTGATTACTTATTATACACCCGTTGATGGCCAGCTTTGCCTTGATAGTGCTTGCAAGCCTAAGCTTAGTTCTCTATACATTCCGATGTTTGTTCAATGGCAATTAACTCGGCTATACTATCGCATGTCACTTTTAGATAAGCTGTTGTGTAGAACGGGTACATGTCCGTGGTGGTTGTGTTTCACCTTTGACAACCCTTTGCGCCGCATAATACAAAATCCGAAAAATATTCTTCATGGCCTGGTACGGGAGGGAGATACAGCCCTGGATATCGGATGCGGTATGGGATATTTCTCTTTACCGTTGGCGGATATGGTAGGCAGCAGCGGCAAGGTTATATGCGTAGACCTGCAGGAAAAGATGCTGGAAGCCGTCAGGCGGAAGGCGGAGCGTGCCGGTCTTATTAAAGTTATGAAATTTCAGCAGTGTACTTCAGATAGCCTCGGACTTAATGAAAATGCTGATTTTGCCCTGGCATTCTGGATGGTACATGAAGTGCGTAACAAGAAGGGATTTTTTCAAGACGTGCGCGGTTCGCTGAAGGCCGAGGGTACTCTATTGATAGTAGAACCAAAATTACACGTGTCCAGGGATGCCTTCGATACGACACTCTCGATTGCTCAGGCTGAAGGATTTAAAGTCGTGGATAGGCCTACTGTTACGATCAGTATGGCTGCGCTTTTAACACCGGTCAAATAAAGATCTGAGCAGTACCTGTAAAAGGCTTCTCTTCCGTGCATCTACGGCTCTTAAATGATCGGTGTGATTGTAGTTTTTACCTGGCTGAGGATGCACTGCACTTGCACTTGGTATGGTCGAAGCTCATGACACCCATGACACGCGGGGCCTCCGAAGTGACTAATGTTGCATCGGGAGAGGTAGAAACGTTGCCGGCGGGGTCCGTTGACGTGATCCTGAAATGATAAGATTTGCTGTTGCTAAGATTGTCTAAAGTAACGGTATGATTGAATAACAGCATAGTGTCCAGAGGCGTTACATTTGAATATGACACGTTAGTATCATATTCAATTTGGCTGGAGGCAAGTTCACTGGTAACCCAGCTAATCGTTGCACTTGCATGGGTTATATCGGTTATGCTGATATCGGAAATAACAGGCGCTGTTCTATCTGACGGGTCAACTGTTGAGAATAACTGGTCTGCGCTTACCGCCTCGTTTCCATTTTTATCGAGGGACAGCACCCGGTAGTGATATGTAGTACCCGGCGTCAGTTGCTTCACTTCAAGGGCATGATCATAGATATAACCGCCGTTTATCGTTGTTGAGGCGCCATAGACGCTGGTCTTGCCGTATTCAACCTGTCCGGTAGCAGGCGCATCAGTAGACCATGCGATAATAGCCGTATTACCGGTGATCTTCAACATGCCGATGCGGGAGATTACAAGGGACCTGGTGTTAAGCTGCTCTAAAGTGCTGAAAGTCTGGTCCGGGCTGGTTACCTGCACCCCGTTCTGCGCAGTTAACGTAATCCTGTAATGATATGTAGTATCGGGTCTGAGACCTGTCAGGCTTACTGATTGTTGCACGGCAGGTTCCCCGTCTGCCTGTGAACTGAATTCATAATCGGTTGTTCTTCCCCACTGCACAAGGCCGGACACCGGTTTATCGGTTGACCACATGATAATTGCGCTGGAGCTGGTAATACCGTTTGCTTGAATATTCCCTATAGAAGATTGGGCAGTGCTGTTACTGGGTTGCTGTGCGTTATCAGGGTTGGACGCCAGCACGGACTGCGAATCATTTTGTGCGGGGACGCCGGAATTCGTAAGTGGAGAGACAGCACAGCTTATGCAGAATAAGAGTAAAAGAATACCCGTCAAAGGCAGGTACTCCCTGAGGCGGTCACAAGTACGCAATATGCTTTTAACCATGATATCCTCGCATATTCTATTGTAGCAGTATGCCTGACACAATGGAATAAAAAGTCCTGTACGACTACTAGTGCATTTATTGTGGATTAACATATGTCCCGGTGTTTGTTCAGTGGAGTGCCATTAGATATATTTTATCCATTTTACCGAAAAAAAAGCTCTCCTATGTTGGCGAAAGTCGTTAATTAATAAGCGTGCGATATATACGCTTGACAGGGTGCCCGCCGAATTGTATATTGAGCTTCTCCAACATTATTTCCATAAAAGCTTTTTGTCATGGAGGCGGCAGGATAAACTGGGAACTGTTCCCGGGGGCGGACTTAATTACATCGATCCGATGTGAAATAAATAAGTATTTGGGGAGGTATGATGAGCCTGGATAAGTTGCATGAGAACCTGTTAAGGAGAGCGGTCATCGGTGACCTGGTCACGCGGTCGGCGGAGAGGTTTGTGGACAGGATTGCGCTGGTTGCCGGGGATGCGCGGATTTCGTTTAAAGTACTGAATGAGCGGAGCTGTATGGCTGCCAACGCATTTGCAGCTCTGGGAATCAAGAAGGGTGACAGGGTGGCACTGATGAGTCACAACAGCCTGCACTATATCTATTGCCGTTTCGGCCTGGCTAAAATCGGGGCAATTTCGGCGCCTATAAATTTCATGTTAAAGGGCGATGAAATCGAGTACATCATCAACGATGGAGAGCCCAGGGCTTTCTTTGTGGAAGATTCTCTGGCAAATACCGTCCTGGAGATCAAACACAAACTGAAGGGTGTGGAGATTTTCGGCTGCTTTGATTTTGGCAAAGCGCCCATACCGGAAAAATGGGTTAATACAGCCAGCTTCTTCACAGGCGCATACCCGGCTACCGAGCCGGCGGTCATCATCGATTCGAATGATATTGCGACGCTGATTTATACAACTGGAACGGAAAGCTTCCCCAAGGGCGTAATGACAAGCCACCTGAATTATTATATGAGCATTTTACACCTGGCCTGCGATGTCGACTTCAGGCGCGAGGACTCCGTAATCATAGATATCCCGCTTTTTCATGTGGCGGGCACAACCGTCCTGAATGGCGCAATAACACTGGGAGGCAAGGCCATTGTAGGCTACGCCCCGGATGCGATGAATATTCTGCAGAAAACGCAAGACGAGAAGATCAGCATGTGGGTCTATCCGCCCACGGTATACGCAGTATTACCAATGATGCCGGACTTCGGGAAATTCGATCTTTCGTCTCTCAAGAAATGTATATCTTTTGGCGCTGTTATGCCGCCATCTGTACTGGAAACCTGGAAGAAAATCAAGCCGGATATCCAGTGGAGAAATTACTGGGGCCAGACAGAGAGCAGCCCCGTAGGTACGACTTCAACACCCGAGGAATTTGAGCAGAACATCAGCTCTATCGGCATACAGGATACAGCCGTCTCAGTGAAGGTTTTCGACGAGCAGGACCGTGAGGTAACATCGGGCTTCATCGGGGAGCTGGTAATGAGGGGCCCCGCCGTTATGCTCGGTTACTGGAAAAAGGAGAAGCAGACTGAGACCACGCTTTCTAATGGATGGCTGCATACGGGTGACCTGGGCTATAAGGATGACAAGGGCAACGTCTACTATGTCGACAGGAAGAAGGACATGATCAAGAGCGGCGGTGAAAACGTATCATCGCAGGAAGTGGAAGGCATGATAACCAGGCATCCCAAGGTGATGCAGGCTGCGGTGCTTGGCCTGCCCGATCCTAAATGGATCGAGGCCGTGACTGCTTTCATCGTACCAAGACCGGGAGAGACGCCCACTGAAGAGGAAATAATCGCATTCTGTAAAGATAATATGGCGGGCTACAAGGTACCAAAACGCGTGATTGTTATGACAGCCCTTCCTACCAGCGCTACCGGAAAAATACTAAAGAGGGTACTCAGGGAACAACACAGCGAGAAAAAGACTGCCGACTGACCGTACACAGCTGATAACAGCGCACTTTTATTGCAACAAGAGGCCCTGAATGTTACATTCAGGGCCTCTTCAATAGTCCCCGTGTCTATTCTAAAAGTATAAATACTATATAATATTACAGGTTTGTGCCTTTATAGTATGCCGGTTGTCCTGAAAAATATAGTGGAGGGTATTCATGAATAAATGCATGTTTTTCTGTTTAATAATTCTAACAACGACCCTTTGTACTGTGTTCGCCTGCGCCGCTCCTGCCGCTGCGCCGACTGCACAGGTGCAGCAACCGGTCCAGTCTCAGCCGTCAGCCCCGGCACAAGTGGCCGTCAAACCGGCTATCCAGATAATTATGGCTGAAATGTGGCTGCAGGTCAGTGATAATGCATCGAGCATCATGGAAGGGCCTGCTTTTGATCGGGACGGCAAGCTGTATTTTGTGGATATTTCTGGCAGAGGACGGGTCTACGTGGCCGATCCCTCTACTAAAGCCTTTAAATTGATCTATGAGGATGGAAAGAGCAACTTTGCCGCTGCCAAGATCCATAAAGACGGGCGCATTTTCCTTTGTGGCTATATCGATAACAACATCGTAATAATGAAGCCGGATGGTACGATACTAAAAGAAATTAGGCCGGTGTATAAGGAGCAAAAACTGATACCGGATGACATGGTTTTCGACGGCGCCGGCAATTTCTACTTTACCAGCTACGACAAAGCTTCCGCTACCGGTGGCATCTACAGGATGTCAGCGGACTTGTCTGATCTGACGTTGATTGTCAGCAACCTGGACCGTCCCAACGGTATCTCCATGTCGCCCGATGGCAAACAGATATGGATCTCGGAGACAGTAAAAAAGCTTGTGCACAGGTACGAACTGGAAAGTGATGGAACAGTAAATACTGCTGACCCAAAGAAATCTGCTGTATTTAGCATCCCATCCAGCCAGGGAGGATTCCCTGATTCCAACCAGACCGACTCGGCGGGCAATCTCTACCAGGGTTTATTTGGGGGAGCGTGTTTGGTGGTTTTTAACAGCCAGGGCGACCATGTTGCCACGGTAAAGCTGCCTGACAGCGATGTAGCGAAGTACTACGGTACAACCAACCTGACTTTCAGTCCGGGCAGCGACCTGGGTTATTTGATGACTTCGGGTTCTGGCGGCGGGCGCATTTACACGTTTAAAGGCCTGGCTAAGGGTAATACTCTATATTCGCACCAATAAGCTGCTGACCTGCGATGTGCTGTTGCAAAATGACAGAATATACCCGGAAAGGGTGTTACCTGTCACGGTAGATCGGCTTACGTTTCTGGAACATGGCGATACCGCCTTCCCTGTGGTCTTCGGTGCACGATAAAAGCGACTGGTTGCGGTTTTCGATATTGAGTGCGCTTTCCAGGCTGGGAGCATCCACATTCAGGTTATATGCTTCCTTGGTCATACGAAGGCCAAAAGGAGAAGTCAGAAGCATCTCTTCAGCCAACTCCACAGCTGCATCCATGAGTTTATCCTCCGGCACGACCCTGGAAACCAGCCCGATCCGGTCGGCAGTAGCTGCATCAATTACCCTGCCTGTATACAGGTATTCTGCGGCGCGTGAGAACCCGATAACCCGGGGTAGAAAATACGAACTCCCCATATCGCATCCTGAAAGACCGATACGAATATAGCCGGCGTTCATGCGTACGGATTCGGAGACAATGCGCACGTCACAGGCCAATGCAAGGCTGAAACCTCCTCCTACAGCGTGGCCATTGACCGCTCCTATGACAGGTTGGGGGCAGCGGCGCATCAGCACAATGATCTCTGACAGCACACTTTGCGCCATGTAGTATTGATATTGCACCGGGCCCATCTCATATTGGCTGCCCGTCTCTGTGGGTGAACCGGTAGTAAGCTGCTCAAGGTCGGCCCCCGCACAGAAAGCCCGGCCGGCCCCGCGTAAAATGATTACACGTGTCTTAAAGTCATAGCACATCTTAGAGAAGCAGGCATGTAAATCATTAATGAGCTGCCCGGACAGTGCGTTCAGCTTGGTGGGGCGGTTCATTGTTACTATTGCTATGGCACCTTTCCTTGTTACTATTGCTATGGCACCTTTCCTCTCAATCTCCAGTGTTTTATATTCGTCAGCCATATGAATTACCTCCCTATCATGCGTGTGATAATTGGAAACGTGGATTCTTATTATCGTCGATAAGCTGATGAATATCAATTGGCAGGAAAAAGAAATAAGCCGCCCGCTCAAAAGAGCGGGCGGCTTATGATCGATTACTATTACATCCGGTGGATGAGCGTAAACGTACCAGTTAATATTATTACTTATTCACTCTTGATGATGGCGGTAACGCCCTGTCCGCCGCCGCAGCACTGGGTGGCGAGACCTAATTTGCCGCCTTTTTCATGCAGGATCCTGGCACAGGTACCTACAAGCCTGATGCCGGTGGCACCGAGCGGGTGCCCGATAGCGACCGCTCCGCCGTGAATGTTTACTTTCTCAGGGTCAATGCCGAGCTCTTTCATGGCGTATAGAGCTACTACGGAGAAGGCCTCGTTAATCTCCCAGACATCGATATCCTTGGGTTTAAGGCCGGCATATTCGAGGGCTTTCCTGGAAGCGGGGACCGGTCCGGCACCCATGAGGTCAGGGGGAACGCCTGCAACGCCGAAACTGACGAAGCTGGCTGCATTCCGGTTGCGCCGGCGTTTAGAGGTGAAGAGTTGCCGGCCGTGATGGTACCGTCTGCTTTGTAAGCAGGTTTCAGCGAAAGCAAAGCTTCGAGCGTGGTGTCAGCCCGGACGCATCCATCGTAGTCATACATCTGTTTGCTGCCATCCTGGAGTGTGACTTCGACGGGCATTATTTCGCCTTTAAGGAAACCGTCTTTCTGGGCTTTGGCTGCCCGCTGGTGAGATATCAGCGACCATTTATCCATGTCTTCGCGGCTAAAACCGCCGAGTTCCTGGAGTTTCTGTGCTGTCAGGCCCATATTTAGGGCGGTAGGCAGGTCGTATTTCTGGAACTTTGGATCCGTAAAAAGCTTCTCGTTTATTACTATGGCGGCCATCGGGCCCATGGGGATGTGCGACATGTGCTCTATTCCGCCGCACAGAACCACCTCGGCGAAGCCCGAGGAAATGGCCATTACGCCGGTCCTCATAGCATCGAGCGAGGAACCGCATTGCTGGTCAACCTGCTGGGCTGCTATCTCAACAGGAAGGTCCGCAAAAAATGTCGGATATTTGCCACCGAAGGTAAAATTCTCAAGTACCGGCCTGGCAACGCCTACTACGGCCTCATCAATGATTTTAGGATCTATCTTATTTCTCTTGACGAGCTCTTTCCACAACATGCCAAGTACTTCATCCATATGGTAGCCGTTGAACAGGTCTTTTTCAGGAGCTTTGGAACTTGACTTGGAGAATGGGGACCGCAGGTAGTCTACGATGACGACGTCGCGTGCTAGTTTCATTGTTTTTACTCCTTTTGGATCAAAAATTTGCGTAGTAATTATAAGTTTTTCACACTCCCTAAGGCAAACCGCAGCAGGTCCAATCGGCGTTTTTGTTTATGTCATCAATATTTTTAAGTGTAACCGGATTGCAATTTTAAATGTATTTGTTTATCATGTCATAATCTTACAATCCTGTGTACGTTTAACGTTGATGTGTAAGAAAATGTGATATGTTGGTGGCTGCTGCCGTTTTGCCCATCCAAAGGCGTTCGTCAGGGTGCCTTATAATAATAAAAGACCGGTTCGCCACTGTATTTTGCCTTGGTATGAAAGATCATGATGGACAACACTAACCAGGTAAAACACCCAACCAGGCTCTGGAACCGCGATTTCCTGCTGCTGTGGCAAGGACAGTTGGTCAGCCAGGTGGGACAGCGTGCTTTCCAGCTGGCCATGCTCTTTTATATCAAGGAAACCACCGGCTCTGCCAGCCT
>JAPLHL010000338.1 GCA_026389655.1 Chloroflexota bacterium | reverse complement strand
GCGCACCGGTTATCTGGCCGAGTGAAGCAAAGCGTGCAGTTTCCATCATCTGCTCGAAAATATTGCCGCCGTCACGGGCAACCTGCTGCAGCTTATGCAGCGATTCTTTCGCTTTATGTGCATTTCTCTTCTGGAAATCACGAAGGTTATCGATCTGGGACTGCTTTTCCTCTGATGTAGACCGGCTCAGCGGTATGTCAAAGGGAATGAGGTTTTTAGTGTCCGGGTTCAAGTAGGTATTAACCCCGATAATAGGCAATTCACCCGAATGTTTGCGCTGCTCGTACAGCATGGACTCATCCTGGATTTTGCCGCGCTGGTATTGCAGTTCCATGGCGCCCAGCACCCCACCACGCTTGGAAATCCGGTCAAATTCGGCCAAAATAGCCTCCTCTACCAGTTCAGTCAGGTCCTCAAGGATATAAGATCCCTGCCAGGCATTTTCGTTCTTAGTCAGGCCGAATTCCCTCATTGTGATCATTTGAATTGCCATTGCCCGCCTGACCGATTCTTCCGTAGGCGTAGTTATGGCTTCGTCGTACGAATTTGTGTGCAGCGAGTTGCAGTTGTCGTAAAAAGCGAGCAGTGCCTGTAACGTGGTGCGGATGTCGTTAAACTGGATCTCCTGCGCATGCAGCGATCTCCCCGAAGTCTGAATGTGGTATTTCAATTGCTGGCTGCGCTCGTTTCCGCAGTATTTGTGCTTCATGGCGATGGACCAAATCCTGCGCGCCACACGCCCTATTACAGCGTATTCAGCATCCATACCATTGGAGAAGAAGAATGAGAGGTTGGGAGCGAATGAGTCGATCGGGAACCCCCGCTGCAGGTAATACTCCACGTAAGTAAAGCCGTTCGCCAGAGTGAAGGCAACCTGCGTGACCGGGTTGGCGCCGGCTTCGGCTATATGATAGCCGGATATTGAAACGGAATAATAATTGCGGACATTGTGCCCGATAAAATATTCCTGTATATCACCCATCATCTTCAGCGCAAACTCGGTGGAAAAGATGCATGTGTTCTGTCCCTGGTCTTCCTTGAGAATGTCCGCCTGTACCGTTCCCCGCACATTAGTGAGCGTGTCGGCCATAATTTTCTCATGCTCGTCAACCGAAGGCACTCTGCCGTTTTTCTTAACAAAATTATCCACCTGCTGATCAATGGCGCAATTCAGGAAAAACGCCAGCATTACCGGGGCCGGGCCGTTGATCGTCATAGACACGGACGTACTTGGCGAGCAGAGGTCAAAACCTGCGTATAGTTTCTTTATATCTTCGAGTGTACAGATCGAAACGCCCGACTCACCCACCTTGCCGAATATATCGGGCCTTTCCTGGGGGTCCTCTCCATAGAGCGTTACGGAGTCGAATGCTGTAGATAGCCTCTTGGCTTCATCGTTGCGGGACAGGTAATGAAAGCGCTCGTTTGTACGTACAGGGCCACCTTCACCGGCAAACTGGCGTTTGGGCTCCTCTCCCTGCCTTCTAAAAGGAAATACGCCTGCAGTGAACGGGAACCGCCCGGGTACGTTTTCCAACATCAAATACTCCAGCGCCTCGCCGTCATCATTCAAATCAGGAACTATCACACGGGGTATGGCAGTGCCTGCCAGCGTCAGCTCCGTCAACTGCACCTTGTATTCCTGCCCGCGTACCTTATAGCGGAAAACTTCACCATGGTAGGATTCACGCAGATCGTCCCAACCTTCCAGCAGTTTGCGTGCCTCGGGGGACTGTTTCGCGTAGAGTGTTTCGATATGCTTTTCCAATACCTGGCGGGCGCTTTCCTCTTTTATCTCCATCAATGATGTGCGCAAATGCTGAAGGCGGCGCGCTATCTCCGCCTGATGATGAACTGCCTTCTTGTAATCTCTGACAGTGTCTGCAATTTCCCCCAGGTAACGGATACGGTCGGGCGGAATAATATGCCTTACGCCGCTGGTGAGCGTGACCTGGTCCTCCGGTATCCCGCAAACGAATTTGCGGCCGGTCTTTTTCGAAACCAGATTAATAAGCCCCTTGTAGAGGCCATTCACGCCTTCGTCGTTATACCTGGCGGCAATTGTACCGTATACAGGCATTTCTTCAAGTGGCTTTTCAAACAGGGTCTTCGATCGACGCAGCTGCGTCCGTACGTCACGCAGGGCGTCTTCCGATCCCTTACGGTCAAACTTGTTCAGCACTACTATATCCGCATAATCCAGCATGTCGATCTTTTCGAGTTGTGTGGGTGCGCCGTATTCCGCAGTCATCACGTAGAGACAGATATCCGCAACATCCACGACTGCCGTATCTCCCTGTCCAATACCGGCAGTTTCAATCAATATCAGATCATAGCCGGCGGCTTTGACAATAGAAATAGCATCCATGATGACCTCGGGAAGTTCCGTTTTAGAGCCCCGGGTGGCCAGGGAACGCATATAAACTCCGTCGCCATACACGTAATTCATACGTATACGGTCGCCGAGCAGCGCCCCACCGGTCCTCCTCTTGGATGGATCAGCCGAAAGGATTGCCACGGTCTTGCCGGGATTATCATGGCGGAAGCGAAGGACCAGCTCATCCAGCAGCGAACTTTTGCCCGCGCCGCCGGTCCCCGTCAATCCTATAACAGGCGCTTTGCTTTGCTTTGCTTTTTCATCAATGATTCTGCTGTATTTCTTCCATGGATCGACACCCATCTCGGCCAGCGTTATCATACGGGCTACCTGCTCCATCTGCCCGGTCCCCAGGCTATCCGGTCCAGGAACCCCTGCCCCTTTCCTCGATTTAGCAATTTCTGTGGGGATATCAATCGTATGGAAATCACTGCGTTGCAACAGGTCATCTATCATCCCCATAAGTCCCATTTTACGGCCGTCTTCAGGATCGTAGATGCGCTCGATTCCATATTTTTGAAGTTCCTTAATCTCATCCGGCCTGATCACACCTCCCCCTCCACCGAACAAACGAATATGGCCGGCGCCGCTTTTCACCAGCATGTCGCGCATGTACTTGAAGAACTCCATATGGCCGCCCTGGTAGGAAGAAACCGCTATGGCCTGCACATCTTCCTGTAAGGCAGCTTCCACGATTTCGGAAACCGAGCGGCTGTGTCCCAGGTGGATTACTTCGGCCCCACCGGATTGGATAAGCCTGCGCATTATATTGATGGAAGCATCATGCCCGTCGTACAGGCTGGTTGCCGTAACCACTCTGACCCGGTGCTTTAATTCATAACGACCCTGCTGGTTTTCAGCCATATTTGCCCCTTACACATCAGTTTTTCTATTAAATGAACAGAAGTTGATACCATTTTATGCCAAGTCAGCAGTTAAATAAACTGCCTGTGCAATATTGCGAACCTCAAGATGCCTGCAGAAGGAACACAGGCCCGGCAACCTCACCACCGGAATATTTATCGGAGACGGTAATGGATTGTCCCATTACAACCGGTTGCCCGATTATATCTATTGTTACGTCGTCAGGCCGCACACCGGACAAATTGCCCATAATCCAGGGACCTTCGTTTAGCTCAACCATTACAACGATATAAGGCCCATCTGTTACCCGGCCTTCAGGAGGAACATGGATGACCGTGAAGGACTGTATGCGGCCGCTACCCTTCAAGTCGATGGCACTCATCTCATATGAGCCGCACTGGCGGCAAGCGAGTCTTGGGGGGGTTATTACAGCGCCGCAATTTTCACATTTTTGACCGAGCAGCCTGGTCTTTTTCAGGGCCTCGTTATAGTCTTTAAAGGTCAGTTTATGTTCCATTTGTCTTCTCCTATCCCCTTATCTCAAATGAGTTACCAGCCCCGCTTGAAAATAATATTGGCGAGAGTCCCTCCATCACCACCCAGCGTGTCCGTCATGCCGACTTTTGCGCCCCCGACCTGCCGTTCGCCACATTCACCCCTGAGCTGTTTTACTATCTCATACGCCTGCGCAGCGCCGGTGGCGCCTATCGGGTGCCCCTTGGCCTTCAAGCCGCCGGAGGGATTAACGGCTATTTTGCCGCCGATCTTTGTCTCCCCTCTGATTACCGCTTCCCCGGCTTTGCCGTAGTCAAAGAAACCAAGGCTTTCAAGGGCAATAATTGCAGCTATACTGAAACAATCGTGCAGTTCAACGACATCGATATCTGCCGGTGTCATACCCGCCATTTTATAGGACTGTCTGACCGCCAACTCCCTTGAATAGAGGTGCGGTAAGTGTTCTGTTTGTGACATAAGGTTGCCCGAAGATGCCTGCCCGATACCGGCAATATAAACCGGCTTTGATGTTAACCTGGAGGCAACTTCTTCCGAGGCCAAAACCAGCGCAGCAGCGCCATCGGTGAAAGGACAGCAATCCTGAAGTTGGACCGGACAAGCCACCATAAGACTGTTCAATACATCATCCATAGTAATCTCTTTCTGGATTTGTGCTTTGGGATTGCGCGCAGCATAGTAATGCGAATTTACTGATACCTGGGCCATCTGCCTTTTTAATTCGGGCAGAGGCACGTTGTATTTCTTCGAATACAGGTTGGCAAGCAGCGCAAACACCCCGGGAAAGGTTATCCCCACGGGAAACTCATAGCGGCTGTCGCTGAACATGCCGAAAGTCCGGGTCGCCAGGGGTGTACCCATCTTAGTAGCCACCTCAGTTCCGCCTGCCAGCACCACGTCATAGAATCCCCCGGCGACCCACATGAACGCATCCTGAATGCCCCAGCCCATTGCCGATAAACAATGCCTGGATGTCTTTGGGTTTAAGATTGGACTCATTAATAGCATCGGCAGCGGCTTCAGTGAATAACTCGACAGCCGTCTTTCCCTGCTTGCCGCTGAATTTAGTCATTCCTACCCCGATGACAGCCACCTTTCTCATCGATGCCTCCTCGTAATTAGTTCTCTCATTATAATTGAACTCTACAGTCCGATTCCCCTGGCAACTTTTTCAAGGTAATAATCAGTGTCCCTGGGGAAGAACTTCGATGCCATTACGCGGCGATAATAAAGTCCGATATCATGGTCCATCGAGAACCCGATGGCGCCGTGGATTTTCACGCCGCTAAGGGCAACACGCTGATAGACGTCGTTTGCTTTGGCTTTGGTCATGGCGAGCTGGTCACCGCAATTAGCGCCGATGCTCATCAGCCAGGCGGCCTGGTAAACGAGATACTGTAAGCCTTCAACATCGATAAGCATGTCTACCAGCCTGTGCTGTATGACCTGGAATGAGCCGATCGGCTTGCCGAATTGCAGCCTGTCCCTGGCATACGTATTCGTCATATCAAGTACGGACTGGCAGGCCCCGGATACCTCAGCACATTGAAGCAAGCTGGCTTTATCAAGGATCCGCCCCAGCGCATTCCCGGCATTACCTGCCGTTCCCAGGACATCGGCCTCAGACAGTTTGACGCCTTTTAACCGGACACGGCACTGCATTTCACCCGTAATCGTAGGGATGGTCTCCACATCAATACCGGGTCTATTCCGGTCCACAATGAACAGGGTAACCCCTTTGTCAGGCACGCGGCCTTTCTTAATGCGGGCAACTACCAGTATATAGTCCGCTATAGCTGCATAAGGGACGAATAGTTTTTCCCCGTTAAGAATATATTCTCCATTTTCCAGCCTTGCCGCCGTTTTAATTCCCTCACAGTTGCAGTCGGCAAAAATCTCATTTAGCGCAAGTGTCCAGATTTTTTCACCGCGTGCAATGGGAGGCAGATACCTGGATTTCTGTTCGTCACTGCCGTATTCCATGATGGGAAGGGCAGCCAGCGCCACTGTCGAGTAAAAAGGCCCCGGCAGGATGTTACGGCCCATTTCCTCCATCAGGACCACCAGGTCCATAAAATCAGCGTTACTTCCACCGTACTGCTCCGGAAGAACCAGCCC
>JAPLHL010000165.1 GCA_026389655.1 Chloroflexota bacterium | reverse complement strand
CAGCGCATCAAGTATACTAGCAACCTCTTCCGCCGTTTTGCCCAAGATAGGTTCCACCTGCGGGTAAGAGACGCCCGATGCCTTAGAAATATCAATGACAGGGAGTATCTCCTCGATATGTCCTTCCACCATCTGCTTGATCAGGTCATCTACGCCTTCATCGTGTGCTGCTGCCCATCCCGTTTCAATTATCTGGATCATTTCCTTCCCCATAAAGACCAATCGCTCCTATCCCGGCTAATTTCAGCGCTCTTACCTTTACTCGTAACATTATTATAACATGCCAATCTGTCCCATTAAACCCCCCTCATTTGAAGCTGGAGCAGCGCCGCAGTCAGCTTCGCAGGGCCCATTTATGAGACAGGTCCTATGGTTGCAGAATTCATAATACTTTCCAGTATTACATTATTCTTTGCCCGATTGTAGAACCATTGGGCTAACAAACGTGACCCCCTTTGGTTAATACTGCAATTAGCTATTTTGCAAATATGGCGCTGATTATGGTAGATTTCAGACAAACCAGCAATATGTTAATAATATCTGCTGTATATAGTATTTTAGTGCGGCTTTGAACATTTGATGAACATAATACGGAAATCCTACCCGTTAATCATCCTCATCTTAATCATAACCTTAACAGGCGTGTTTGTACCCTGCGATATCAGCGGGGTCCAGGCTGCTTCACAAAGGACGCTGGCCTGGTCCATAGTGGATACACCTTCCGATAACGTCAACGGAATGGTCATACGCACCTGCGGCATAAACGACCTGGCGCTGGGTCCGGATAACCGCACCTTTTACGCTGTCAGCACGGACAATACTACGCCTAACACAGGGTTGTTCAAATCGACCGACGCCGGATACTCATGGTCCGCCAGCATCGACAATAATCTGGCCAGGGCCCTCGGCTTTTTCCCGATATTATGGAACATAGCGGTAGCGCCCGATGATGCAAATTTTATTATCGCCATCACCGACAACAACACCAGCATGGCCGCCAGCGGCGGCCCCAGGAGGGCTTACTATTCAATAGACGGCGGCAATAACTGGAAAGATACCCTTTTCGGCAGCAATCTCAGCGACAACGAGTACATCAGCTGCCTGGATATATCTTATTCCAACTCTGGCAACCGGGATATCGTGATCGGGACACGCAGCATCGGGGACACCCAGGGCAGGCTGCTGACCGTGCGCTACAGTTCGTCCTTCACCACCACATGGGCAAACCAGCCCTTGCCTGCCGTAGCGACGGCCGTTACATCGGTGAAATTCTCACCAAATTACATCTCGGACCAGACCATAGCGGTCATTTCATTCACGGGTGCAGGAGCGACCCTGCACCTGGGTAAACACGATGCAACGCTTAATACCACCCAGTGGGACAACCTCGGTGGCTATACTGCCTACCCCGTATCTATCATCAACCCAGATTTCCCTCTCGCTTACGTGGCCGGCAATATAATACGCACCGGCATCGAGCTTCCCTAGGATTACGTGGGCACCGATTTGAACCTGCGCGGCTGCTTTGTCAATGTGTTCGACAACACCAATGCCTCAGCCGTGTTTTATATCAGCCCCACGCCCACCAGCGTCAGAATCACAACAATCGGGATACGCATATACTCCATCGCCTATTACGGCACCAATGCGACAGGCATACTTTTAGCCGGCGAGGCCACCGCCGACCCCACGAATGCGCTGGCAAGGGTCTGGCAATGTGGAGCTGCGCAGGTTACCTCGGGGCCAGCCTCCTGGATGCCCTCAGACACCTTGAAAAAATCGCCCACCGGCGGGGGCGGCACCGGGCGCGCCAACGTGCTGCTGGCCTGGAGCCCGAATGGCAGCACGGCCTATTGCGGCACAAGTTCGGAGAACTCCACGTTGGGCGGGACGGGGTGGACGCTGGGCCAGTGGCCCTACTCGAAGCTGACCAAGGCGCTCTCGGATGAGTCGGCCTTCCAGTACAGCATGAACAACGGGTCAGTCTGGAACCAGATCGGCATAATAAACACGGTGATAAGCCAGCTTTCAGATGTGGCAGCTTATGAAAAAGTCGTTGATGCCACCACCGGCAACACCAGCGGCAGCAATGCGCTCTACCTGGCATCGCTCAATGATAACATCACCATAATACCCAATATCGACAGCGTCTGGCGCAGCACCAGCGACCCGCCGGGCTATAAATGGGAGCGCGTTTTGACCGAGAACACCAGTGATAACGGGATTATACTGCGCATCAACCCCAGGATTACAGGCAGCGGCAAGACAATCGTTTTTGCCGAACTTCCACCCACTACTATCCTTCCAACCACTACTATCCTTACAACCACTCCTATTATGTATTCTTCGGATGAGGGAAACCTCTGGTCCCAGCTGTACCCAAGCATGCCTGTAAATGATATATCGCTGCTCGACGATACGACCATGTATGTCCTGGGGGATTACACTGTCCAAAAGCTACTGCTAAGCGCCCAACCCGGGAAACCGATCAATACAAATCTCCTTACACCCGGGCATACCATTTGTACGCCTTTAACACCCTCTACCGTTAGCAATGAGACAACACAGGAAATAGTAGTAATCGGGACGGGTGGAAACGATGACTGCTATGTGGCCTGGGCGGATTTTGCAGAACTTACCCCTAAATTCACGTCGCTTAAGAAGCTGCCGGAGCAGGGGTACGTCCACGTGGTAACTGACGACCAATATGACAGCAATAAGAATATCTATGCAGGCATTACCACCAGCACTCATGTTGTCGGCAATATTTACCGCTGGACCATCGGGACCAGCACGAACTGGGATGAGCTTGATCCAATTAACAGGGCATTCTTTGGTTTATGCATGCTGAATGATGTCCTCTACGGGGCATGGAATACGGATATAACGCTGCCACTTACGAGCACCGGCGTTGACCGTACGCTTGATGCAAGAGTAAAAGTACCTCCACCCCCGGAATGGGATGAGCTGCGCGATGGCCTGCCTGACTCTCCCATTGGCCCTATCTTCACCCATGAACCAACCTCTCTGCACGCATCGTCGAATTCCTACAACACGCTCTGGGCAATCGACAACCAGGATTACAATTTCCTCACTCAACAGGGCTGCCTGTGGTCCTATGTCGATTCGGTGGCGAAACTGCATCCCTGGCCCACGGCGCCGCCTCTGGACGGCTTGATAGGCGCGGACCCGGTAACGGGCAGGTCGCAGCAGATAGATTTCAAGTGGAGGCCGCTCAAGGACATCTTTGGCTACGACCTCCTGATAGCCAAAGATGCCGATTTCACTTTATTGCTCAGCCGGGAGGTTTACCAGGCGCTGTCGATGACGCCGGTGGATGGCCGCACCAGCGCCTGGATCGTAACGCCAGCCGACCAGGAAAGCCCGGCGTGCTGGATAGCACCGGGGGCGCTTGAAGCAGGCCGCCCCTATTACTGGAGGGTGCGCGGCTCGAGGACAGTGGAGAACACAAATATTCATAGCCCGTGGTCCAAGGCCATGTTCTTCTCGGTAAAACCGGGGTGCCCGGTCAGATCCGGCAACATGGGACCCACCCGGCTGGCGC
>JAPLHL010000431.1 GCA_026389655.1 Chloroflexota bacterium | reverse complement strand
GGTGTGTCGGCTATGGGTGAGATGATTTTGCGGCCGGCAAGGCGGAGTATGAAAGAGCACGCCTTCAAGCTGCCGGCCGGAACGGTGCGTGTGGTCAGGGTGCGATTGGGGACCGATTCCGGTTTACTGGGTGCCTCTGTCTATGCGCAATTAATGGTGGGAGGAAAAAGATGATTTACTGGGCGCCTTTGTTTCATTTTTATCAGCCTCCGACACAGACTCCGGCCGTACTCATGAAAGTGAGCAACGAATCCTACCGCCCGGTACTGGCTGTTTTCGATGAGTTCCCCAATGCAAAAGCTACGTTTAATATCAATGGTTGCCTGACCGAGATGCTGGCGCTCTACGGCCACACCGATGTCATCGAAGGGATGCGTAAACTTGGCGAGAAAGGCCAGATAGAGTTTACCGGCTCCGGCAAGTACCATCCGATCCTTCCCCTAATCCCCCGTGAGGAGGCCGAAAGGCAAATCAGGTTAAATTTCAATACCAACCGGCAATATCTGGGTGACGGCTATAAGCCGCGCGGTTTCTTCCCGCCCGAGATGTGTTACTCCAGCGATATTGTAAAACCCATAGTGGAATCACGTCATAAGTGGATCATCGCCAGCGGGATCGCCTGCCCGGTTGACTGGCCCATGGATGTCATCCACACGATAGATTTCCCGGATGAAGAAATTGCCGTGTTCTTCAGGGACGACATCCTGAGCAACAAGATCAGCTTTAAGGACCTTGACGGCAAGGGCTTCATTGAACACCTGAAACAGCTGCGCAATATCGAGGGTGATGTATACGTGATCACCGCCATGGATGCAGAGACCTTCGGCCATCACATTCAGCATTGGGATAAGCTGTTTCTTTCCCAGGTATATGAGACACTTGTCCCGGCTACCGATCCGCCCAAGGTAATGCGGGAGCAGAAGCCGCCGGCAGACCAGCACCGTAAACTATTCGGGTACGAAAAATCACCTGATACAGAGGACATTAAAATAGTGACCATCAGCGAGTTGCTGGACATATTCCCCAGGGGAAGCAAGATCAGTCCCAAGCCGTCATCCTGGAGCACTTCTGCCGATGATATGAAAATGCAGAACTATTACCCTTTATGGAAGGATAAGAATAACCCTGTCCATACCATGCAATGGGAACTCCTCGGATTGACTATAGATTGTGCGCATAAGGCGGTTGATCTGGCAGACAATCCGTTAAGTATTCAATTTGCTGCTACGGCAAGAGAGCTGCTTGACGAGGCATTGCATAGTTGCCAGTTCTGGTGGGCAAGCAAAAAACCCATGTGGAACATCAATATGATAGATAAGGGCATGACACTCCAGCGGGAAGTGGTGCTGAACGCTTATAAGTCGATTTCTGTAAGTGACTGCAAGCCCGAGATAAAAAAGGAATACTATTACCGTGTGGTTGCAGGACGGCATATATTTGATCAGCTTACCGATTATTTGTACACGGACTGAAATACACTGTAAGTGACGTTGAGACCAGGGAGGGACTGATATGAAATCAAGCGAATTGATAGGAAAAGAAGTGATAGATGCAAACGCCAGGGTTATAGGGTCGGTTAAAGCCCTTGATTTAGATGTGAAGAAATGGACGGTGAACGGGATCATCGTTAAAACCGGGTTCATTAAGAGGTTACTCATACTGACTGGCGATATTGACAAGGTCGGTGACAAGGTCATGCTCAAGGTCACGATCGATAAAATTCAGAGGTCCTGAGAAGCCGATTAAGTATGGGGAAGTGACATAAGACATTGGGTCGTATATTTCTAGGCCTTGCCCTTCATAACCATCAGCCGATCGGGAATTTTCCGTGGGTTTTTGAAGACTCATACCAGCGCGCCTATTTGCCGATGATTGAGGCGTTGCAGCGCCATCCCTCTGTCAGGGTCTCATTGCACTACAGCGGGTGCCTCTTCGATTGGATCACCGTCGAGCATCCTGAATTCATCGGTTATTTGAAAGGCCTGGTTTCAAGTGGACAGGCGGAGATCATAGGCGGTGGTTACTATGAACCCATACTGTCGGCCATACCCGACCCGGACAAGCTGGGACAGATTTCCCGCATGGCGGATTTTATTGAGAAGGTATTCAGGGTGCGTCCCAGGGGCATGTGGCTTGCAGAAAGGGTATGGGAGCCTGTCCTTGCAAAGGTGCTTCCTGATGCGGGTGTGGACTGGACGCTGGTTGATGATACGGGTTTCAAAATGGTCGGCAAGGACGACGAAGACCTCTTTGGCTATTTTAATACCGAGGAACAGGGGCGTTATCTTAAGATATTCCCTATCAGCAAATACCTGCGGTATTCAATCCCCTGGCACACCGTGGAAAATGTCATCGGTTATCTGAAAGACAATGCTTCTGAAAATGGCGACAGGATAGCGGTGCTGGGCGACGACGGCGAAAAATTCGGTGTCTGGCCCGAGACATATGAGCACTGCTGGGAAAATCATTGGCTCGATGATTTCTTCCAGGCTATAGAAGATAATGCCGGCTGGCTGACCACGATCAGACTGGGCGATTATGCCGCCAGATACCACCCTGCCGGCAGGATATACCTGCCGTGTGTTTCATATGATGAAATGCTCGAATGGTCGCTGCCTTCTGAAAAGTCATGGGAATATACGCATTTACGGCATAACCTGGCGGATGAAAACAGGCTTGATATATTGAGGTATCTCTATAGCGGCTACTGGCGCAATTTCATGGTCAAATACCCTGAGGTCAACCGCCTGCATAAAAAAATGCTGCTCGTACACGAGAAAGTCTATAAAGCGCATAAAATCAATGCTAAAAGTTGTGGGATGGACTATCTGTGGAAGGCGCAGTGCAATTGCCCGTACTGGCACGGCGTCTTTGGCGGAATCTATCTCACGGATATCAGGGCGGTTGCCTATTCTAACTTGATTAATGCCGAGCAATGTGCCGACGGCGTGCTGAATAGCTATAAAAAAGGCTATGAATACAGGACGATGGATTTTGATGGGGATGGGTGGCTGGAAGTCCTGGCAGAGGGTCCGGATTTCAACCTTTATATCAGCCCTCGTGAAGGCGGAAGCATATTTGAATGGGACAATCGCCCGGCGGCCTATAACCTTTTAAGCAGCGTATCCAGGAGGCCGGAAGGCTATCATAAGGACTTGCTGGCTGGCGGTGATGAAAAAGCGGCTTCGGACGGCGCCGGGGTGAAAAGCATACACGATATCGTCAGGGTAAAGGTGCCGTATACCGGCAAGCCTGCCTATGATACCCTGCCCCGCTCCAGTCTCATCGACCGTTTTCTGGATAGCGGCGTGACACTGGAGCACTTCGAGAGCAACGAGTTCCAGGAATGCGGAGATTTTTCCGGCAGGCCTTATGAGGTGGGCTCCCTGGCTGGCGGGAAAAAACTGGATGTATTGTTGAAACGCACAGGAGAGGTCTCAAACGGACCGGTCCGCGTTAATATCATCCTGGAGAAGAGA
>JAPLHL010000301.1 GCA_026389655.1 Chloroflexota bacterium | reverse complement strand
GCTCAGTTACAGCGGCATCTGTGGCAAGCAACTAGAGGAGATGGACGGCAGAGGTGGATCGGACCCATATTTGCCGCATCTGTTGGGCCACGAGGGCAGCGGCCAGGTCATCGACGTGGGTCCGGCCGTGAGGAAGGTTATACCGGGGGACACGGTGGTACTACATTGGAGGAAAGGTAGTGGCATTGATTCCGCCTCACCCCTCTATACCCGAAATGAAATGCGGGTGAATGCAGGGTGGGTGACTACCTTCAATGAGTTTTCGGTGGTAGCAGAAAATCGGGTAACAGCGATTCCTCATGATTCCGATTTGCTGGTGGCAGCGCTGCTCGGGTGCGCCGTTACTACCGGTGTAGGAGTCATTTTCAATGCGGCCGCCGTCCAGCCACACGATACAGTAGTTATCTATGGTTGCGGCGGGGTGGGCTTATGTGCCATCCAAGCCGCCCGCCTAAGACACCCCCGTCACCTGATAGCGGTGGATGTCAATCAACAAGCGCTTACACTGGCGAAGGAATTTGGGGCTAGCGAACTCATTAATCCGCTGGAAATGGAAGTGATCAAGCGCGTCCGGGAAATCACGGCAGGGAGAGGCGCTTCCAAGGTCATCGTTTGCAGCGGCCAACCCCAAGCTATCGAAACTGCCATCGAAACTACATCTATCCCGGGAGAATGTATTCTAGTCGGTGTGCCTCCCAAAGATAGTTCTGTCCGTTTTGTTCCACACGCGGTCATGCACGAGCGCACGCTCCGCGGTTCGCTGGGCGGCGATAGTTTTCCAGATCGGGATATTCCGGCTTACTTGGCGCTCCACCGGGAAGGACACTTGCGGCTGGATAGGTTGGTTTCACGAGTCGAACCCTTTGACAACATCAACAAACTTATCGAAGAGATGCAAGGAGAGACGCCGGGACGATGTGTGATCAAGTTCTAGCAAACTCGCCAACCACCATGGACTTAGGGCTTACTAACAAAAAGGTTCTGGTAACCGGTGGCAGTAAAGGCATTGGCGCGGCCATTGCCAAGGCTTTGGCTGCGGAAGGTTGCCGGGTGTCCATCGTGGCGCGCGATGTCGATAAACTGAGGATCGTTTGGCAATCGCTGGGGGGTCAGGCTCGCGGCCATCAATATATGCCGATTGATCTAGCGATACCGGGCGCACCGACGCGCGCCGCTCAAACACTGGCTTCCCCGACTGATCCGTTTGACATCGTCGTGCATAATGTGGGCGGAGCATTGGGTTGTAAAGATCCACTAGCACCGGTGGAAGACTGGCAGCGAGTATGGGCGTTTAACGTGGGGATTGCGATTGAGTTAAACCGCCTGTTGATTCCCCCCATGCAAAAAAGGCGATGGGGACGTGTTATCCACATCTCTTCAATTTCGGCTGAAGCTGGCGAAGGGCGGCGGGAACTGTATGGCGGGGCGCACCCATACGCTGCAGCCAAAGCTTATCTCAACGCTTACGTGAAAGGTCTGGGTCGTGAAATGGCATCGTCGAATGTGATCGTCACCGCAGTAATGCCGGGTGTAATCCTTTCAGAGGGAAAATATTGGGATAAGCTGCACCAGGCAGAGCCGGAACGGGTGCAAGCGTTTTTGGCCCAGCATGTGGCCATTGGTCGCTTTGGCACAGCGGAAGAAATCGCACCGTTTGTCGTTTTCCTAGCTTCACAGCAGGCATCGTTTGCAGCGGGGACAATCATTCCAATAGATGGGGGAAGGATGTAGGGGTCATGACCAATTTAGATGAGCGTTCGCGTTATTTACGCCGCTTAGTTCTACGCGGTATAGAGGGGGCGCGGAAGGGACATATCGGCTCGGCGCTATCCCCAATTGAGATTATTCGAGTGCTATATGATGACATCATGCACTACCGCTCTGATGAGCCACTCTGGCGAGATCGCGACAGATTCATCTTAAGCAAGGGGAGCTACAACGGGCGCACTAGGGCACGGCTTCAGCATCGGCGTGGGAATGGCTCTAGCGGCACGGCTGCAAAACCGTCCTAGCCGAGTGTTTATTTTGATGGGAGATGGGGAATTGGATGAAGGTTCAGTATGGGAAGCCGCATTATGCACGGCCAAGCATCAACTTACCAACCTGACCGTTATCATTGATTGCAACAAGCTTCAAATCGCGGGTCCGACTGCGTCCATTTTGAACCTGGAGCCGTTAGCAGCCAAGTGGGAGGCCTTTGGATTTGCCGTCATTGAGGTTGACGGTCACGATGTGGAGGAACTTCGGCGCACATTTCGCCAATTGCCGTTAATCGAAAACCAGCCTTCGGCGGTGATCTGTCATACTGTCAAGGGGAAAGGGCTGCCCTTTGCCGAAAACGATTATCTCTGGCATTGGAAGGGTGGCATTGATGATGAATTGCTGGCACATATGAAGAAAGCAGTGGAGTGAACAAGCATGTTATACGCATTTAGAGACACGATTTATGCACTGGCTCAAACCGACAAGCGCATCATTCTGATTTGCACCGATCAGGATATTGGTTTACATCAAATGCAACAAGAACTGCCTAACCAATATTATATGGAAGGCATTTCTGAAGCGAATATAATCGGAATGGCTACCGGATTAGCGGCTGAAGGGTTCATTCCTTTCATCGTCAATCATGCTAGTTTTATCACTCGTAGATGTTATGAACAAATTGCACTAGATGCCTGTCTGCAAGAACGCCCCATTCGCTTGATAGGTATGGGAAGTGGTTTGGCCACAGCCCATCTTGGCCCTACACATACCGCAACTGAAGACATTGCCATTATGCGGGCTATACCGAACATGACGGTAGTAGCCCCCTGCGATGCCGACGAAATGAAGCGGCTGCTGCCCCAAACATTAGGATGGCCCCAACCCATCTATATTAGACTGGCGAGATACGGTAAACCTATCGTAAGCCGAGAGACAGATGGTTTTACAATTGGTAAAGCTATTTTGTTGCATCAGACCAACGCGCAGAGTAAGCACATATTATTCATCGCCACCGGAGCAATGACAAGTTGCGCAGTGACTGTAGCTAAGGAACTGGAAGGGTCTGGTTTTCCATGCGCTGTTCTCCATGTTCACACCATAAAACCTCTAGATAGAGATGCGATCATTATCCAAGCACAAAATGCCAGATTGATTGTTACGATGGAGGATCATACAAAGATTGGCGGACTCGGAAGCGCCTGTATCGAAGCGCTCATTGATTCACCGCTACCCCAAAGAGTACCGCCTATCCTCCGGATGGGATTGCCTGATCAGTTTATCCACCAATACGGAACGCAAGAATCTCTTCTGCAGAAATTCGGGTTGGAAGCTAGCCAGATAGTAGAAAAGCTATTGAAAACGGTTTTGAAAGAACCTTGTTGAATTCTATAAAGAACACTACCTCCTCCTCCACCTTTGAGAGATCTAAATGTGAACCGGCCTTCTCTGCCAGCGTGGAATACCACCTTATACGAATTAGAAATCGTGCTAAAACCCTTTACGGGTATTTACAGGTACAGGTAACGGTAACGGCATGCCAATCGTAAACGAAACGGCAAATCGTCCTTACTCGGCTTATTGGGGCAAGATACCCAGGTTCTTAGCCCGCCAGACACAGCAGGTGCGTGCGGGCGGTTGGCCGGTATTCGCTCGTAAAATATCTGCACTATTGTCCCTGCTAATTTTCCTACCCGTGGTTCTACTCATCCGACTGCTCCGTCCGTTCATCATCATCCGGTTTGGCGAACTCTTCAGCACGCGCATCGGCCACTTTGCCGGCAATACAGAAGTCTATCTGTGCGAGCGCGATGCCGGCATCAATGTACCGCACCAACGTTTTGTGGATGTTTGGTATCAAATGCCGTTTGTCTGCAATACGCAGCTCAAAAAGATGTGGGAACGCACTCTGCATATTTGTCCCTTCAATATTTCCTTATTGGATCGTCTGAATCGTTTACTCCCAGGAGGCAAAAAGCATGCTATCCCAATGCCACATCACGACAGGGATGTTCATGGACTTCTGGCAATTACACCACCTCATCTTTCATTTACTCTCGATGAGGAACAAATGGGCAGGATTGGTCTTAAGGATCTCGGTATACCGGAAGGCACACCATTTGTCTGCTTCCACAACAGAGATTCGGCTTACCTGCAAACAATTTCAATCTTTTCCACTCTTGATTTGAGTTACCATGACTACCGCGATTCGAACATCCATAACTACCTGCCAGCCGTAGAGGAATTAACGCGGCGTGGGTACTACGCAATTCGAATGGGTGCGGTCGTCAAGGAAAAGTTGAAATTCTCTAACGACCGAATCATTGACTATGCCAGCGATGGTGAGCGCTCTGCTTTCATGGACATCTACCTGGGTGCGAAATGTTGCTTTTATTTTGGAAATCCAGATGGACTGTTTTGTGTGCCAATGATCTTCAGGCGACCCGCAGCAATGATTGATGCCGCTCCTCTAGACTACATTATTTCTTGGGGTGCGGATAATC
>JAPLHL010000451.1 GCA_026389655.1 Chloroflexota bacterium | reverse complement strand
GCTTATCGTCCCGCCCGAATTATTGGTCAGCCCGTTAGGTACACCGGTTGCAGTTGGGTTGCATGGCAACTCAGATATAGTCGGAAGCAACAACTGGGTAATAGACGGTGAGAAGTCCATGACGGGCAAACCGCTGCTTGCTAATGACCCGCATCTTTCCGTGATGATGCCGTCGATCTGGCATGAAACCGGGTTGCATGCCGGCGGCTTTGACGTGACGGGCGTGTCTCTGCCAGGTTGTCCGCTGGTCATTATCGGGCGGAACAAGGATATATCCTGGGGGATCACCAACCTGCCCGCCGATGTGCAAGACCTGTATATTGAGAAGATAAATCCGTCCAATAATCTGCAATATGAATATAAAGGCCAGTGGCGGGATATGCAGGTGATAGATGAACCTGTCAGGGTCAGGGGGCGTAGCGTACCGGAGGACCTGAAAATCCGGGTGACCGTCCACGGGCCGCTCATGGATAATGTGATCAAGGGGCTGGAACAGCCGCTGGCCATGCAATGGGCGGGCAATTGCCGCAGCCGCCTGCTGTATAGCGCTTATATGCTGGATAAATCGCGAAACTGGGATGAGTTTCATCAGGCCTTAAGCACCTGGGACGCTCCCGGCCAGAATATAGTCTATGCTGATAAGGACGGCAATATCGGTTACCAGGCTACCGGGCTTGTGCCCATACGCGCAAAAGGATATGGCATGGTACCTTCCCCCGGGTGGACAGGTGAGTATGATTGGACCGGCTACATACCCTATGAGGATATGCCGTCCGTATTAAACCCGTCCACGCATTTCATTGCCACCGCCAATAACAAAGTTGTCTCGGATAACTACTCATATTTCATGGGATATGACTGGTCTCCGCCTTACCGTGCACAGCGCATTACGGATTTGCTTACAGCGAAGGAGAAGCTGAGCGTGCAGGATTTCCAGGCTATGCATGCGGACGTTTTCGATATCCCGGCCGGCATATTGACGCCATATATGACCGGCTTATCTCCTGTGGACAACAGGGAAAAGCAGGCGCTGGAGATATTGAAAAAATGGGACTTCAACGACCGCGTAGATGCGGCCGGTCCTGCAATTTTCCATGTTTTCTATGTGAAGATGTTGAAAAATACCCTGCAGGATAAATTAGGGGACAGGCTTTTTAACGACTATGCCAAAGCTATGGGTGGTTCCGGCGATGTGCATATGGTATTTATGATCGGGATAATTAATGACAATGTTAATACCTGGTTTGATGATACCCGCACCGCCGGGAAGGAGACCCGTGATGACCTCCTTGGAAGGAGCTTTAGCGAAGCGGTGGCTGAGCTAAGCGGTAAATTCGGGGCCGATCCGGCCAAATGGCAATGGGGCGCCCTTCACCAGACGGCATTCAGCCATCCTTTGGGCAGGGTCCCCGGTTTGGATCCCATATTCAGCCGTGGTCCGGTGCCGACTGCCGGTTCACGTTACACAGTGAATGTAGCCGCTTTCGATTACAATAATCCCTATGGTGTGGTAGCTATTCCGAGCTACCGGCAAATCATTGATTGGAGCAACCCTGATAAATCACTGGCCATGCACTCTACGGGTCAGAGCGGCCTGGTCTTCAGTAAACATTACGACGATATGATCTCAAGCTGGCTTAAGGTGCAATATCATACAATGCTTTTTAATAAAAAGGATGTAGAGGCGGATAAACAGGCGCTGCTCGTGCTAAGCCCGGCAAACAATTAAATGCCGGTTAGTATTTGAGAGATATTCCGGTGTGCCTCTTACCAGCCCCTCTCGCTGTAGTATTCATCCAGGTATCCTTCGATGTCTTTTCTCTCCAGTGGACGTTTCAGAAAATAATCGTATAGATCGTACTCCCGGTCGGGGCTTCTTAACGGCTGGAACCATATGTCGGGCGGTTCATCGTCCTTACGAGTAAAACCTGTGCTGGAGTTCAGTTCATGCCACATTTTCCACATTCGGCTGCTGGCCTGTTTGAGGTCTGCACCTTTGACCTGGATGCCTGTGACGGCAGAATATAAATCAGCAAGTATGTCCATGCTGTAAAAGCGTGAGATGTATAAGCGGTGGCACTGGCCGAGCATGTTGAACACTCCGAAAAAGTCCTCGGCGTGCCTGGTCAGCCTGCCCAGGTTGAAAGAATCCCCGGTGAAAAGCCTCTCGATATCGGCTGCAGGTACGCCGCAGCGTCCGGCCTGTTTCTTCATGTCGCCGATTGGCCAGCCCGGGCTGTAGGAAGGCGCGCCCATAGCTGCGGATACTCCCAGCGTGCGGCCGGGATGTACCATCATGCCGAAGTGCATGGGCAGAAACCCTGTCATGCGTGGATCAAAAGCGATAAACTGCCCCTTAATTACATTCTGTATGTGCTCATGTGCTCCCTTGCCGATCTTTCGTGCAGCACTGACCACACCATCGGCCAGAACGCTGCCGAATCCCTCCCGCATGGCAGTCATGCGGACGAGTTTCAGGAGTGTATCGTAACTGCGGTCAAGCTCCAGCCCCCCTGTGTCTTTTTTACTGATAATGCCATCCTCATACAGGGTGATAACGAAGTCTGCCAGGCCCTGGAAGCTGTATACACGGTCAATGCCCATCCGGTTAATCTCGTCGTAATACCGTAAGGCGAGAGCGTATTTATCCGCCGTAGTTCCTTCGTTTACATATGCCAGGGCAGTGGAGGATGTCATCGCTGCCATCTCCATGAAAACCGCGGTATCGTAAACAGTTTTACCGCCCGGAAGGTCTATGCGGTCCTTGTCCGACATCGGGCAGGTTGCGCAGGCTATTTTCTTCCGTCCCGCTTTATGCAACTCGTAAAATCGCTTTTTTATCTCGTTTATATCCGGTGGATAGGGGATGATCTCGGATGAATTGCGGGCGACAATGCCGGGAGGTATCCAGTCCGATGTCATTGCCATTGCGCCTCCGCTCATCATCTCTGTGCGGAGGTGATAGGTGCTTATTTTTTCGAGGATCTCCTGTACCAGTCTTTGCAGGCGGCCGGGGTCTGCGACTTCTATCGATCTGCTGCCGGTGCGTGCCACGATGGCTTTAAGATTTTTTGATCCCATGACTGCCGCCAGGCCGCCCGAACCGATCGTCCCACCCTTATCGATCTGTGTTACCGAGATAGCGGACTGCCTTTCCCCGGCAGGCCCTATCGGTATGATGCTGCACGGGGAGTGCCGCCGTCTCAGATCATCTGTTGTATCGTAACTGTCGGTGCCCCAGATGTCCGATGCATGTTGAAGTTTGATATTATCATCCTCGATGATTAGATAAACGGGATACGGTGACCGGCCCGTGATCACCAGGTGGTCGTACCCGGATGATTTAAGGAAATGGCTGAAGTTGCCTCCTCCGTTGCTCTGGGGGAATGAGCCGTTAAGTGGCGATTTGTAAATTGACATGGTCTGGGAAGCGCCGGGTATAAATGTGCCGTTGAAAGGGCCGGTGCCGAAGATGATGGCATTTTTCGGTGAAAGCGCTCCCGTGTTGGGGGGAATCAAGTCATGCGCCAGCTTTGTATTGATACCGGCTCCGCCGATGCAGCTCTTTATCAGGTCGGTATCCAGCGGCTGTTTCCTGACACTCCCGTCGGTTAGGTGGATATGCAGTATGTTGCCTGCGTAACCGCCGAACTCCATTATTCTATGCCCCCTGTTTTAATTGCAGTGAGTGCTCCATAGGGGCAGTACTGTGCGCATAATAAACAGGCGTCACATTCACCTGTGAAGCTGATATCAAACTCGTTTTCCCGTCCGACCAGGCGGTCTATCAGGATACGTGATTTTGACAGGTTGAATTTGTTATTGATTCTGAATGAGCAGTGCAGCATGCAGGTAATACAGCCCGCGCACTTGGAAGGATCGGCGGTTATGGAGCGGTTGTCTTTGGTTACGCCGGTTGTCATTCAAGCGGATTATAACAGGAAGCCGGTCGGGCATGCACTGGCAGCTTCGACCGGCTTTCGTTTTTCGTTATTTGTATTTCTTCAGACTAAAAATCACACGACTTGCCGTCATAAGCGCAGATAAACATTTTTTCCATGTCTGCAGATTCCGGAATACGGGTGACGGCTATGGTCATGGCCTCGTTCACAGCGCGGTCGATCAAACCCGGCATCGCCTTCACGTAATCTTCGCGTTTAATGTTTGTATCTTTCACAGCCAGCGGCTGCCCGACGCTCTTGGCGAGCTTGCGAACGGCATCGATCAGGGCCTTGGAGCATTTCTTGTCATCGCCCTCAGCTAACTTGCAGAAACGCGCTATCTCGGCGAAACGTTCCCTGGCCTCATCCGAACCGAAGGCCAGGTATTCCATGGTATAAGGCAGGTAGAGTCCCACTGCCCGCCCGTGAGGCATATGAAAAATCCCGCCGATAGCATGTCCGGTGCTGTGGGCCAGACCCGCCATGCCGTTGCCGAAGCTTGTCCCGGCCATTGAGGCGGCGTACATCATATCTTTGCGTGCTTCTTCATCTTTACCATTGTCATAGGCCTTTTTAAGGCTGTCGAAAATAATCCGGATCGCTAGCAGGCCGGGGCCGTCTGTGAATTTGGTGCGCCAGGTTGCCGTGTATCCCTCGATAGCATGGCAGAGTGCGTCCATTCCTGTATCTCCTGTTATCTGCGGCGGCATGCTCATCACCATGCGTGGATCGAGGATCGCTACATCGGGAAGCGTCTCGTATGAGCCCAGAGGCACTTTCCTCTCACCTGCGGTATCCGTGAGCACGATCGCCCAGGTAGCTTCCGATCCTGTTCCGCTGGTAGTTGGTATGCAGATAAGTTTGGCCTTTGCTCTCAGGTTATAGAAATCCGAGGGCGACATATCCAGTGGTGCGATGCCGGCAGCGTAGCAGACCAGAGTAGATTTGGCTGCATCCATGGACGACCCTCCGCCCAGTCCTATCACCCAGTCCGGCTTGAAATCTGAAGCGATTTTAGCCGACTTTATGACTGTCTCGATTGACGGATCAGGCTCCACTTCGTCGAATATCTTGCACTCGATGTTAGCCTGTTTCAGTTCCGCCGTCACCAGGTCAACCAGTCCGAGTTTGGTAATGTTCTTGTCCGTGACTATGTAGGCGCGTTTACCTGTGATTGTGTTCAGATATAGCAGGGAATCATCGCCAAATACCGTGAAAGGAACACCAAAAAACTGCATGGCACATCCTCCTTAGTTATAACTACGGATTAATAAATTTTGAAAACGGGCCGTGTTACTCGGGATACGTTGTCTGGACCTTTGTAACACAGTTGACCAGTTCCTGGGCCGCCTTTACAGCGCGCATCACCTTGCCCATATTGCCCGTGAGCTTCAACTGGCGCGTTACGATAGCCTGGATGGGGTCGACCTTCTTCTCGGCTACCTTCCGCCAGGTAGCGATATTCGCTGACAAAACGAATTCGGGTTTGTATTTGTCTTTGTCGGCTGCTGCGACCACGTCTACTTTGCGGCACTTGCCATGCCAGAGGTCAACATACTGGTACCCGGGTTCTTTAATGGCGCCGCCCGGTTCGATGATGAAATAGAAGTCGCCTTCCCACGTTTGGGCTGCGTCTTCGTAAGCTTTGCTGGCGTTGACCGCCTCCATGAATGCCGTCGCCCACTCTAGTTTGCCGAATTCTGCCATATCCATACCTCCCTTACGCTGTTGTTTTGCCGTATTCTATGTTGATGTACTGGCGATGTCAATCCCCCATAGTTGAGAAAATGCTGCTATTCGTGCACTGTGTTTACCTGGATTGAAATGCCGTGATCGCTCTTATTTGTCAAAATTTCAAATGCTGCCCTGTGGTCTGTGGATAGAAGATCCGAAGTGCCTTTGCTACTGCCCTCTTTATACGTGATTTTCAGCGTGCAGGAGGCGATCTTGCTGTTCAAACAGAATTTATTGCCTCCCGGTGGATTGTAGTAGTTCAGTCCGACGAACCGGCTGCGGTCCGCCCATATCCTGCCTTCAAGCTCATATTTTTCATTTCCGGATTTGAAGCGCCAGTCGAAGTATGTGAATTGTCCTTTGGCCCTTAGCGTTTGGCCGATGCTGTTAAGAGCTATTTCCTCTCCTTTATGTCTTAATACTAGGGGAGTCATGCTGGGGGTCCAGAATGGACCGATCTTCACTTTCGCAGTTGCAACTTCGAGGAAGCTGTCAGGGTTATTATCGAATCCTGCCACCTGCCCCCAGGCGTAGAGGTCGGTATGCTTGGAGCCCCAGTTATGGTCCTGGCTGCCGACCCAATTTTGAACTTCGATTCTTTTACCGTCAACGGTCAGGACGCCGTTGAATTTGGCCATCGGCAGCGGCACCAGTGCCTTGGCCTTGGGGAAACCGGCGGAGTACATTTTCAGGGGAAGTAGAAACAACGGCTTGCTGTCGCCGGAATAGGCCAGGTCCCACGAAATTCCATGCTTATTGGCGGAAGCATCGCCATTCAGCTTACCTGCATTTAAAATAGCGTTGTCTATTTTGACATCCAGTGCGGAAGAACTGAATGAGCAGCGGTTGAAGGGGACTTCCGTCTTTACGGCAACGTTTGTACCTGCCCGGCTGTCGAAATATATTGCCCAGAGTTCGCCGATGGCTTTATCCGGTTTACCGGCCGGGCTGAAGATGGTATAGCGTATCCAGAAGGCCTGTGGTTCTGTGGGATGGTTGGCTCTCAGGAAGTAACTCTCGTAATGGCCTGCTTGTTGGCCCGGCACGTATACTGTCTTGTTGGCGTCTGTCATCCAATCCCTGGTGGATTTTCCCATCATGGCCTCCTTCTCCCTCTATTCGCTACTTTTCGATTCTTCGATAATATACCTTCTTTATAGTGCGTTGACAATTGCTCGATCTTCGGAATCCGGACGCTCTCCTGCACGGCAAGCTCATCGGCGGGGCCGATCTCAGGGGAGAGAACTGGGCTGAAGGAAGGAAAATTATCAGATCATGGTAGACCTCGCAGCATTTTTGGATGTATACTGATCTTTGAGGAAATCTGAAATGAAGTTCCGGATAGTCGTAGAATACGATCCTGAAGTAAGCAGTTACGCTGCCTATTGCCCAGAATTGCCTGGTTGTTGCAGTGCTGGTAATACAGAAGAAGATGCTTTGAAAAACGCCAGAGAAGCTATATCTCTGTACTTGGAACCTATACCGGTTGAACTAAAACCTAACGATAAAATATTTGACGTAGAAGTGCCTGTTTAACTTGTGCGTAAAATACCGCGTCTCAAAGCTTCAGAAGTAATCGAAGTGCTTAAACACAATGATTTTGTTCTCGTTTCCCAGAGGGGGAGTCATCAGAAATGGCATAATCCAAATACCAGAAAACAGGTAATAGTACCATTCCACAAGGGAAAACAATTACCTCTGGGTACAATAGAAAGCATTATAAAGGGGAGTGGAATTTCCAAATCCCAGTTTCGTCCTTAGCCGCCGATTTCTAGTAGCATGGTCTAGATTATGAGATTTGCCATTACTTTAGAAAATGACGAGAAAGGATTTTTAATTGCCAGTTGCGTCGCATTACCTGGTTGTCATTCTCAGGGAAAGACAAAAGCCGAAGCTATAGATAATATTAAGCAAGCCATACAGGGATATATCGCCAGCTTGCGTAAACATGACGAAAATATACCGGTCATAGAAGTAGAAGAGGTAGAGGTCGGTGTATAGTGCCCTGACTTCCGATTATATCGAGTGTTTTCTTTCATGACCATCATAGCGAAAATAGATGGGTGCTCAGCAATAAAGTTAGAAAACTCAGATGAGCGGTTGTTTATTAATGGGGGTAATCAATGATATTGGAAATAGTCTTGTCAATATTGAGTATTGTTGGAATTGGTGGAATTATCGGTGCTTTTTTCACGTATTTCTGGCAGAAGAAGAAGGAGATTTTGCTTAGAGAGAATATAGATAAAATCGTGTTAGAAAAATTGTTTCCATTAGGATGTTCAAGGAATTCCTTGAACATCCTAATGGAAACAATTTTTCTAACACGATTTTATCTATGAGAAAAGAATTGTGGGGCAATAAATCCAGACTATCGCCGTCTATGTTCTCGGTGCTACCCTTTCTCAAGTAAGGTGTTATCCTGTGTGGAGCTCGTTGGCTGCCTTAGTGATGCACTTGATGACAATGAATTCGCTCCTGCATGTTGGCAATGCAACAGGTTGAGCAAATACACAATTGCCGATTAGTCGATACTGTCTTTCGTGCTGGGTACGCCGGAAATGCGCGGATCGAGGCGTGTGGCAGTATCGAGGGCGCGTGCCAGCGCCTTGAAGAGCGCTTCTGCCTTATGGTGATCGTTGTTACCCCGCATGACCTGCGCGTGGATATTTATCCTTGCTTCTGAAGCGAAGGACATGAAGAAGTGGTTGATCAGGTCGGAGTGCATCTCGCTGATATAGGCCTCTTTTAGGGAGTCCTCTATGACGGCCTGCCCGCGGCCGCTGATATCAAGCGCCACCATCGCCAGTGCATCGTCCATCGGCACGATGGCCTGCGCCATCCTGACTATACCGTGTTTATCGCCTAGCGCCTGGTTGAAGGCACGGCCTAACGTAATTGCGACGTCCTCAACCACGTGGTGCTGGTCGGGACCGTTGGCCGATATCTTGAGATCGAAGATACCGTGCTGCGCAAGCTGGCAGAGCATGTGGTCAAAGAAGCGTATGCCTGTAGTAATATCGAACTGGCTGCTGCCGTCTATATTGACTTCAACCTTGATGGAAGTCTCCTTGGTACGGCGGGTGATTGTTGCTTTCCTTTCGGCCATTTTCAACCTCTTATATCTGGATTCTGGGCAAAGGGTATCACATATCCTTGAGCGCGGCAATGACATTGACCGTGTCCTCCGGCCTGCCGACGCTGATGCGAATATAGTCTTTCAGTTCAGGTGTCTCGAAGTAGCGTATGAAGATGCCCCTTTTCTGTAAGCCGAGGTAAACGTCCTTGGCGCTGCGGTCCAGTACGGCGCACAGGATAAAGTTGGCAACCGACGGGTAGGGCTTGAGCCATTTAAACTGCTTCAGCCCTTTATAGAGTACCTCTCTCTCGGCTACCATGGCTTTCACAGTCTTTTGGAGGTAATCGACATCTTCCAACGATTCGAGTATAGCGACCTGCGCAGCCAGGTTTACGTTATAAGGCTGCTTAATCTTCATCATATAGGGGACTATATTGCACGGGCATACCCCATAGCCTGCTCTTAGCCCTGCGATTCCTGCCCATTTGCTGAAAGTGCGCAGCACGATCAGGTTGGCATATAGAGGGACCATCCCCAGCATGGAATTACCGCTGAACTCGACGTAAGCCTCGTCCACAACCACGATCAGGTCCAGGCCCAGCAGCTCTTTTATCTCATCTTTGGATGCCTGGTTACCGCTGGGGTTATTCGGTGAGGCAATGAAAATCACCTTGGTGTTCTTATCGGCGGCCTTCTTAATGGCAGGTATATCGAGCGAGAAATCACCCTTGCGCGGCACTTTGGTTACAATACCGCCTGCTATGTCGGTGCAGAATGGGTACATGCCGAAAGTGGGCGGGCAGTTGATGACCTTGTCTCCCGGCTCGAGGAACAGCCGCAGGATGATGTCGATCAGGTCGTCGCTGCCGGCCCCTGCCACGATGGACTCAGGTTTTGCGCCTGTGTACTTCGCCAGCGCTTTGCGCACCTCTCTCTGGGCGGGGTCGGGGTAGCGGTTAAATTCCTTGTATTCCGATAACGCTTTTTGCACGCGGGGAGAGCATCCGTACGGGTTTTCATTGCCGTCCAGCTTGGCAGTCTCCCCTGCCTTTGCGACCGCCTTTTCCGTCAGCAGATCTATGGGGTCGACGGGTGTATAGGCCTTCATGTGCCTGAGGCCGCCGCGTACCATGTATTCGACGTCTTTTTCGTTAAGCATCTTTGTTGATAACCAATAAAATAAAATGCAGCGTTCTCATTTTACCATTTCGTAGGAGAACGCTGCATGTGGGGTCAGCAGAGACCGCAGTTGCCGGGATCGTGATTATTCTTCGTTAGTAATTTTTACTGGTTTAAATCCCGAATACCCTCTGTGCATTTTCATAGAGGTACAAGTTTTTAACTTCATCGGTCAAATTTAGTGTGTTCAGGTCTTTCAGGCACATGGCGGGTGTAACCATCGGGTAGTTGGTACCAAACATCACTTTATTCTTGCCGTTTTTCTGCATGTAGTTCACCAGTTCGGGAGGGAACCTCTTGGCAACGTATGCTGAAGTGTCTATGAAGACGTTTTCATGTTTGGTCGCTACGGCGATCATCTCTGTCGTCCATGGATAACCGATATGCCCGCCGACGATTTTCAGTTCGGGGAAATCTATGGCAACCTCATCGATGTAGGGGATCGGCCGGCCCGGTTCCGAAGGGCAGAGGGGCCCGGTGTGTCCCACCTGGCAGCAGAAGGGGATGCCGAGCTCAACACATTCTGCATAGAGCGGATAGTAGTGCCGGTCGGTCGGCGGGAGGTTCCACAGCCATTGTACGATCCTGAGTGCTTTGAATCCATGCTCTTTCACGCAGCGCCTGAGTTCACGGATCGCTTCCATCGGTCTGTAAAGGTCGACGGATGCCACACCTACCAGCCTGTCCGGGTATTTCTGTACATAAGAGGCCACTTCCTCGTTGGATATGAGCGGTCCCGATGGGCTCCACCACGCGCAGATTAAGCTCTTGGAGACGTGGGCCTGGTCCATCATGCCGATGGTCATCTCAAGTGGAAGTTCTGATGTAAGATTTTCCTGATGGGTCCACCGCCTCAGTGAATCGAACATTCGGTGGTTGCTGAACTTCATGGTGGGGTGCTGCATCCAGACATCTATGATTTGGAAATCGGCGCTCATAAAATACCCTCCCCGGTTTAAGATTCGGAATAATAGTTTTGAACAAAACTATTCTAACAATTTAACTGGGAGTTTGTAAATGAAATGGTACAAGGGCATTAAGGGAAAGGGATACTATTTTTTACGCGGAAAGCCCCAGATGAAAAAACACAATGCTATGGCGGAAAAGGCAATAAGGCCGTATTTACTCGATGTATCAATATTCATGGATTTAAAAATTGAGTTAGGGAAGTCTGTAGTATTTACGGTCGTAGCGCTGGTTTGGAAAATGACATTATAGATAGTAGAGAGCAGGATAATTGCAAAAATAATGATATCAACAATTACCCAGTATTTCATGGCATTGAGCCTCCAACGAAAGAAGAATAACGGCGATTATCCATCTTTTACAGTTTATCCACGTTATGGCTGATCCTTGCCATCAAATTGAATAACGTGGACTTTTCCTCGGCGCTCAATCCCTCAAACATCTTTGCGTTCATTTTCTCGGATATTTTAGCCAGCGCCGGTTTGATCGTCCTGGCTTTTTCGGTTACTTCTATATTCACCAGGCGCTTGTCTTTATAGTCCCTGGCTTTCGTTACGTAACCGCTTTTTTCCAGGTGATTGATCA
>JAPLHL010000386.1 GCA_026389655.1 Chloroflexota bacterium | reverse complement strand
CCTACATCAATGGCTTTTCCAACGAAGCTGTACTCCGACAGGCCGTTAAAAAGACCTCCCGACTGGCAGATTAAACCCACCGGATTTGGCTGCATGGTCACCATGGCAAACGATGAACCAAATTTAAAGAACGCATTGGCGCTGCCGAAGCTGTTAGGACCGAGTATCCGGCAACCATGAGCATCGGCCGTCTCAAGTATTTCCCCGAATAACTTGGTGCCCTCTGCATCGCCTGCATCGGTGAAACCCTGCGTCACAATAGTGATGCATTTAATACCTTTTTCCGCACAATTCTTTACGTGCATCGGCACTTGAATACGCGGGGTCACCAGCACGGCCAGGTCAACGGGACCATCAATATCTTTAACGGAGGGATATACTTTTACCCCGAGTATCTCTTTTGCATTGGGATTAACGGGGTAAATGCGGCCCTCATAGCCGTAGCTCAACAGGTTTTCCAGTGCATTGTGCTGTCCTTGTCCCGTTTTCCGCGAAAGGCCGATTATTGCGACGGATTTAGGCTCAAAGAATGGCCTGAGACCCTCGATGTTGTTGAACGCTTCCATGCTTACTTGCAGTCTCCTTTCAAATATTTGCAGCATGCAGCTATTGCCATAGTATACAACAACTGTATACCCGGATTAATACATATTCTTCCATAAAATAATAGGCGCACTAAATTGACACCCCCAAAAATCGACTGTATATTAACCTTGATTCGCTCCAGCGGGCTAATGAGAAAGTATAATGGTTACAATGACTGGTAAAGAGCGGATGTTAACGGCATTAGCCTGCGGACAGCCTGATAGAGTGCCTGTCTGGGAACTGGCCTTCAACGAAGAATCAATCATCAAAATCGCCCGGCTTTTCACTGACGATGTCCCGCCGGTGAAATTAGTCCACGAAATGGACCTGGATGAAAGAATCAAGCTGCTCGATACACTGTATATGGTGGCACGCAAACTGGAGCTGGATGGGCTCACTTCTATTCATCTTTTCAACACTCAGATAATAGACAATGAACATATCCGGGATGATTGGGGCAGAGTATATTTTGTGGGCAAGGAAGGAGAATCCATTCCGATACAGGGCCCTGTATCGGAACCGGCCGATTTGAAGACCTTGAAGATCATCCACCCGCTGGAGCAGGAATTCATGATGCTGATGCTATCCAGGGAGAGGCTTGGGAAAGATATTGCACATGTTTTCCATATCAGCGGCCCGTTCCGCGAAAGCTGGGCGATGCTCGGCAGCATAGAAAAACTGCTTTACTATTACAAGAAAAAGCCGGGGCTGGTAAAAGACCTGGCCCGCATCGGCACGGACTATGTGCTCGAATCAGTTGATAAAGCCGCCGACCTGGGAGCCGATGCAGTTGCTATTGTGAGTGATCTCGCCTTTAACCAATCGACCATGATGTCCCCGGCCCACTATGAAGAATTTTTATATCCTTACCACGTGGAAATAAATGCGCTGGCACACAAACGCGGCATGAAAGTAATAAAACATTCTGACGGAAATCTGTGGCCGATAATGGATAGGCTGGTTGAATCCGGTTTCGATGGCATTCACCCCATCCAGCCTCAATGTATGGATATCAATCAGGTCAAAGCTAAATTCGAAGGCCGCTGCTGCCTCCTCGGCAATATTGATTGTGAGCACCTGCTTCCATTTGGAAGCGAGCAGGAAGTAGATAAGACTGTAAAAGAGACGATAGCGGCCGCAGCTCCCGGCGGTGGCTACATCATCAGTTCATCCAACACCATACACCCGGGATGTAAAGGTGAAAATTATGTCGCCCTGGTAAGAGCTGCCAGGAAATACGGCGGTTACCCCATTCAAATTAACGATTGAAAGGTATTATGATCATGTTGCTTGACGAAATTAAGAGGGCAGTCAGGGAAGGAGAGGAAGATAAAATCAAAGAACTGGTGGAGCAGGCTTTAGCTCAGAAGCTACAGCCCAGGGATGTGCTTGAACAGGCCATGATGCCGGCCATGCAGGAGATAGGGGAACTGTTCTCGAGAAATGAGGCTTTTATTTCCGAGTTATTATGCGCGGCTGAAGCCATGAATGCGGGAATCGAAATACTTAAGCCGCATTTCACCGGCGCCATCAGGAATAAAGGCCGTATTATACTCGGTACGGTAGAGGGTGATATCCATACTATCGGTAAAAACCTTGTGAGAATCTGCCTGGAAAGTGCTGGCTATGAGGTACTGGATATAGGGGAGAATATCAAGGCACAGGATTTTGTAAAGGCTTACATTAAAGAAAAGCCTGACATATTGGGACTGTCAGCATTGCTTAGCTCGACGGCTACTTATATGGAAAGTGTGATCAGGGAAGTCCGGGCTGTCGACAAGTCAGCTAGGATTATTATCGGGGGAGCACCGGTCACACAGGCTTTTGCAGATAAAATTGGGGCCAGCGGATATGCCGCTAATGCATTCGACTCGATTCAACTGGTGAACAATTTACTCGTGTAGCATCTTCAACTGATGCTATTGTATTAGTGACATCAACTCCACAAAAGCACAACGGGAGATACCACGATGCACCAACCTTGATTACATTGACACAAATTAGCGCTCCAGATATACTATTTCCCTGTTAATTTTATATAACTATTTATTTTATTAACCATTATTGATTATTATGGATAACAACGTTATAGATAGCATCATCGAGGATATATTTCATGTTTATCCTTTAATTTATAAAAAGCTTTTGAAAGTCGATTTCGGAGGCGTCAATGGAAGCTTGTCATATCTACACTTCCTCATCATTCGCATGCTTGCGAGGACCGGAGCCCTGCCCATTTCTGAAATCGGAAGAAGATTGGTCATACCCAGGCCCCAGATGACCCACCTGATTGACCAGCTAATTGATCTGGATATGGTCATAAGGCTGCCTAATACCAAAGACCGAAGGATAATAAACATAGAATTGACCGGAAACGGTAAAGCCACATTGCAAAAATGCGTGGAACTTTTAAGAGATAATATCAAGCGTAAGATGGAAAGTCTCGATGACGGGGAACTATTGGAGTTGTCTGTATTGCTAAGAAGGCTGAATGAAGTTACGTCAAAGCTAACGTAATTTGGAACACCTTAACCCGTGTGATTAAGGCTGTTAATAAAGTATTCGTATATGTCAGATTTAGATATTACCCACCAGAAACAGCCGGGCCGCAACTACAAATGGGTCGCCCTCTCAAACACGACGCTGGGCGCCTTCATAGGTTTTGTGAACGGTTCCAGCGTAATGATTGCCCTGCCCGCTATCTTTCGGGGCATCGAACTCAACCCGATGACACCCGGTAATTTCGCCTATCTGCTCTGGATCATTATGGGATATATGCTGGTACAGGCGGTGCTGGTCGTCAGCCTCGGACGTGTAGGCGACATGTTCGGCAGGGTACGCATGTATAACCTGGGCTTTGTCATTTTCACTGTGGCTTCGATTTTACTCGCCTTCACATGGAGCACGGGGCCTGCCGGCGCCATCGAACTGATTGTTTTCCGTATAGTACAGGCCGTCGGCGGCTCTTTCTTACTGGCGAACTCAGCGGCCATTTTGACTGACGCTTTTCCTCCTAACGAACGCGGATTCGCCCTGGGCATCAATATGGTTGCTGCAGTAGCGGGCTCATTTGTAGGCCTTATAATGGGGGGAGTGCTGGCGGAGATAGGATGGAGATGGGTTTTTATAGCCAACATACCGTTCGGCCTGGTCGGCACAATTTGGGCATACCTGGCGCTGAGGGAAGTTGGCATCCATAAAGAGGCAAAGGTCGACTGGATAGGCAACATTACCTTCGCCGCAGGGCTCACTTTGTTGCTGATCGGCATTGTAGGCGGCATTGCCCCATCCGACACCTCTGGAACGTCATGGGCTTCACCAGGAGTCCTTGGACTAATGATCGGCGGCATTGTACTGCTCGCGGTTTTTGTTATAGCTGAGTTGCGTGTAAAAGATCCCATGTTCCGGTTACGCCTTTTCCGCATTCGGTCTTTCACAGCCGGAAACATAGCCGGACTGCTTTCATCTATCGGACGGGGAGGATTGCAAATCATGCTGGTTATCTGGCTGCAGGGTATCTGGCTGCCGCTTCATGGCTACAGTTTCGCAGTCACCCCACTCTGGGCAGGTATCTATATGCTGCCTATTGCCGCTGGTTTCCTCGTTGCGGGTCCAATATCCGGCCGTCTCTCGGATATTTATGGTCCGAGGTTCCTGGCTACAGGTGGCATGGTGTTGACTGCTATTAGCTTTGCACTTCTCATGCTGCTTCCTGCAGACTTCCCATATCCGGCATTTGCGCTTTTGATATTTCTTAACGGCGTAGGTTCCGGTCTTTTTATATCACCCAACACCGCTGCCATTATGAACAGTGTCCCGGCGGAAAGCCGCGGGGTAGCTTCCGGGATGAGGGCTGCCTTTGTCAACGTAGGTATGCCGCTCTCAATCGCCCTGTACTTCTCACTGATGGTCGTCGGTTTGAACACCACTGTGCCACCGGCGCTTTACAACGGTTTGACACAGAATGGCATAACTTCCCAGGTGGCGGATCATCTGTCGAAGCTGCCTGCTATAAGTTACCTCTTCGCTGCGCTCCTGGGATACAATCCGCTCAGCACCCTGCTCGGTCAAGATGTATTGAATTCTCTACCTGCCGCCACTGTTGAAAAAATTACGAGCCGTACT
>JAPLHL010000048.1 GCA_026389655.1 Chloroflexota bacterium | reverse complement strand
GCCTGCAAAGTGCATCGCCTTTCCTGGCGCCTGCAGCGACAGTCTCGGCCCTGACATCATCAATAACACCGTATACCATGTCATATAAAACGCTTTTTTTTCCGTTGCGCAGACCTTCCTTTGCCATTCGAGCAATGGCAGTGCCGGAAGCAAGTGATTCCCAGCACCCGCGCCTGCCACAACTGCATTCCGGGCCGTCCAGTTGCACTACGGTATGCCCGATTTCGCCTGCACATCCATCCGTACCGTTGTACAATTCCCCATTTATAATGATGCCGCCGCCTATGCCGGTGCTCACTGTGATAAAAATTAGATTATTCAGGCCTTTGCCTGCGCCCAGACGGTGTTCACCAAGAGCGGCAGCGCTGGCATCATTTATCACGAATACCGGCATTTTAAACCTGTCTATCAAAATATCCCGAAGAGGGACATTATTCCAGTGCGGCAGGTTCGGCGCCTCCGTTACCAGGCCTTTATCAATATCAACCAGCCCGGCATAGGCGACCGCTATCCCGCCCAGTTGCGAGGGCTTAATGCCCGATTTACCGATGACTTCATCGATTGTAGACATCAAACGGGCGATAACTTTTTCGGGTCCCTCCCGGGACAGTGTGTACCGGTAAACGCGAGATACTATCTGATGGTCGCCGCTGATTACGGCAACAATATACTTGGTGCCGCCTATATCAATGGCGACAACCGGTTTATCAGATGGTTTCATCTATACCCAGCCCTAATGCCATTTTATATAGCGATTCATATTCTTCAGCCGGGCCCTCCCAGGCGAAATCCTGCTTCATAATCCGCTGCATTACGCGCTTCCATGCAGCTTTGTCTTTGAATAATTCGGCAGCCTTCTTCAAGGCCACAACCAGTTCTCCCGAGGAATATTCGTTGAAAACACAACCCGTGCCGCGTTTCATATCCTGGCTCAAGTTGCTCACCGTATCGGCCAGGCCGCCTGTTTTGCGCACGACCGGCACAGTCCCATACCTCATGGCAATCATTTGACTCAGCCCACAGGGTTCCCATTTGGACGGCATCAGGAACAGGTCAGCCCCGGCATATATAAGATGCGCTTTGGCATTATCATAGGTAATAAACGCTTTAACATTCCCGGGAAATTTCGCTTCCAATCTCCGTAAGGCTTCTTCATAATGCCCGCTGCCACGTCCCAAAAAGACGAACTGCATCTGACCATTCCTGATAATCTCCGGGACCGCATCCAGTATGATATCCATACCCTTCTGCTCATCCATCCTGGATACCATCCCGATTAGAGGTATTTCGGGGTTTTCCGCCCAACCGGCCATCTTCTGCAACTCTCTTTTGTTTACTGCCTTACCGTCAAAATTATCAACGGAGAAATTGGCAGCGATTAATTTATCAGTCCGGGGACCAAATTCTTCTCCGCCAAGCCCATTGCGTATACCGAAGAGACGGTCTTTTCTGAATTTCAGGATGTCCTGCATGCCAAAGCCGCCTTCAACGGTCAATATTTCTGCAGCGAAGTTTTCGCTGACCGCATTTATGACGTCCGCCCATAAAATGCCCTGTGTTATTACATTCCATGGCAGGTAAGGCATCCCGGGTATGCCGGCATTCAAATATTGGCCTAACCCCGACCTTAAGAGTATATGCTCATCAAAGTAGCCCTGGTACCTGATATTATGAATGGTAAAAACCGTACGGTAGTCTTCATGGTTTTTCCTGGCCAACAGGGGAATGAGGGCCGTATGCCAGTCGTGGCAATGAACTATCGACGGCCTCCAGTCAAGGCGGCTCAGTACCTCACTTACACAATCGCAGAATACCCAGAATCTCTCCACCTCATTCCCGCCGTATACTGTATCCGCCTTGCGGAAAATATCTGCGGATACAAGGTAGACCGAAATGTCCTCTATGCTAATCTGCTCAACCGTGATTTTACGGCATTCACCCAACGACACTATCGTCAAGCTACTTATGACAGACGTTATCTCATATTGAGAATAGTCGACAAAGCCGTATTTCGGTACGATCACACGAACTTCATGACCACGCTTGATCAATTCGGATGGAAGTGAGCGGATGACATCCGCCAACCCGCCGACTTTGGTCAGCGGCGCCACTTCAGCCGCAGCGAAAAGAATATTCATCTCGGGTATATCCTGATTCCATTATAGTTAAAGATAATCCAGTTTTGTACGGGGGTCATATCTGATACCGGCGCGGGCTCTTGCTTTTGATCGTCTCCCCGCTGGGGAGAGTCTTTGACGTAAAGTCCGAGGCTTCCACCCAGGGTTCAATTTTACAGTTGCGCCCGATCATGACATCAGAGGGAATCCTCGTTCCTTTTCCAACCAGTGTTATGCCAGTATTCAGATGGTCCGGCTCTTCTTTGTTTGGCGTGTAATCATGCCCCAGGCCGACATGGCAACCACGGCTGACCCAGACCTGCTTGTCTATAATACTTTTTTCGATAATCGAACCACGGCCGATAGTCACATCTTCAAAAATGATGGAGTTTTTTACGACCGCATCTTCTTCAATAAACACCCTGGGAGAGATAATCGACTCGATGACCGTGCCATTGACAATAGCGCCGTTGCAAATCAGCGCCCGGCTGATCTGCGCATTCGGTCCCAGTTTGACGGGCGGGTATCCCTGAGCGACGGTCCTGATCTCATTTTCGGGATTATAAAGATTGAGGTCAGGCAGGTCCACGATCAAATCCATGTTGGCCTGCCAGTAGGCATCTACGGTCCCGACATCGCGCCAGTACCCGTGAAAACGGCTGCCGTATACCTGGTATTTATTGATTAAATTGGGCAGGATATCGTGACCAAAATCAAAACCATTCTCTCCACCGGCCATCTCCTCCAGCACATCAATCAGTACCTTCTTGTTGAACACATATATGCCCATAGAAGCCATCCTGCTCTTGGCGGCCGTGGGCTTCTCTTCAAAATGCACGATCCTCTCGTTATGGTCAAGCGTAGTAATACCAAACCTTGGAGTATCTTCTTGCGCTACTTCATATACCGCTACAGTAACATCGGCACGCCGGTTGCGGTGAGACAATACTATCTGGTCATAACGCATGCTGTAAATATGATCGGCTGACAGCACCAGTACCTCATCCACGCGGTTATCAATGATGTAATACATATTCTGGTAAACAGCATCGGCTGTGCCTTTATACCAATTTCTTTGAGACCGGCTAAGGAAAGGTTGAAGTAATACGACGCCACCCTGCTCGCGGTCCATATCCCAGGGCCGCCCTACCCCAATATGCTGGGCCAGGGAGCGCGGATTGAACTGTGTAAGAACGGCTACATTATAAATGCCGGAATTGGCACAATTGCTCAGGGTGAAGTCTATTATGCGGTATTTGCCGCCGAAAGGGACAGCAGGCTTGGCACGTTCAGCCGCCAGGATACTAAGACGCTCGCTGGCGCCTCCGGCCAATACAACAGCCAATACCCTTTTCATATATCCGAGATAATCCGCACCGTTTTAAACCAATTGTAGCCAAACGGTACGCAAATGTCGATACCTTGTGATACATAAATTCTTGAGATATCTTTGATAAGTTCCGGATATTATTGACACAAATTTGATTTCCGGGTTGGTATAATTCCAGCCGCAATGTGGGATTTGTTGTTCGCAATAATAATCATAGCATTTCTTCTCATCAGCCTTGCCCTGATTACTATCTGCGACCGTTTGAGGGAGCCTTAATAATGCAGGCCGTTTATATCATCTCCGCAATAATCGCCATTGGCCTATTGATCTACCTGATCGTTGCCCTGCTTAAACCGGAGTGGTTTAAATAATGTTTTTCTCAATCCTCCAAATCGGCTTATTTTTCGTGGTTCTACTGTTGCTGGTTAAACCTCTTGGCTCCTACATGGCGAAGGTTTACCAGGGCAACCATACATTCATGACCCCGGTATTAGAGCCGGTAGAGCGTTTCATCTACCGGATATCCGGCATCCGTTACAGCCAGGAGATGGATTGGAAGACATACGCCGTAGCCATGCTGCTTTTCAATATCGCGGGACTGATACTCCTGTATTTAATTCAACGCCTGCAAGGTATTTTGCCGTTGAATCCTCAGGGCCTGGCGGCCGTTCCCCCCGATCTGGCCTTTAACAGTGCCATTAGCTTCGCGACCAATACCAACTGGCAAAGCTACAGCGGGGAAACCACCATGAGCTACCTTACCCAGATGATGGGATTCACTGTGCAAAATTTTCTTTCGGCAGCTACCGGCATGGCAATTTTGATCGCAATGGTTCGCTCGTTCATAAGGTACTCCGCAAATACCATCGGCAATTTCTGGGTGGATATGACGCGAAGCGTACTGTATATTCTATTACCGCTATCGCTAATACTTGGAGTTGCACTGGTGTCACAGGGAGTAGTGCAGACTTTCAATCCCCCTCAAATGTCATCGCTTCTGCAGGCGACCCAGGATGCAAATGCTCAAAATGCCGGACAACAAGTCATAGCAGTTGGACCGGCAGCCTCTCAAATAGCCATTAAACAACTGGGAACAAACGGGGGAGGTTTCTTTAACGTAAACTCCGCACATCCTTTCGAGAACCCTACTCCTCTATCCAACTTCCTTGAACTGCTGGCCATCCTGCTGATCCCTGCGGCGCTTTGTTATACCTTCGGCAAAATGGTCTCGGACACGCGCCAGGGTTGGGCATTGCTGGCAGCCATGACGGTCATCTTCGCGGCTATGCTGACACTCACTTTCTGGTCGGAACAAAAGGGAAACCCGGTGATTGCCAGTATGGGTGTCGACCAGTCGGTAAGCAACCTGCAACCCGGCGGCAACATGGAAGGCAAAGAAATGCGCTTCGGCATTGCCAATTCAGCACTGTGGGCCACGGCCACAACTGCGGCCTCCAATGGATCAGTGAACGCAATGCATGATTCGTTTACGCCTCTCGGCGGGCTTGCACCTATGTGGCAGATGCAGTTGGGAGAGGTGATTTACGGCGGCGTCGGTTCAGGATTGTACGGCATGCTGGCTTTCGTGATAATCGCCGTATTTATCGCCGGCCTGATGATCGGACGCACTCCCGAATACCTGGGAAAGAAGATCGAAGGCTACGAGATGAAAATGGCTGCCATCATGGTACTGATACCAATCTCCTTCGTGTTGCTCGGCACTGCAGTTGCGCTCGCAATTCCGGCAGCCAGGGAGGCTATATTTAATCCCGGCCCGCATGGGTTCAGCGAAGTTCTGTACGCGTTTTCATCTGCAGGGAATAACAATGGGAGTGCCTTTGCCGGCCTCGGAACAAATACGCTGTTCTATAACCTGGCACTGGGTTTCGCAATGCTATTCGGACGCTACTGGCTGGCAATTCCTGCCCTGGCAATTGCCGGTTCCCTGACCGGAAAGAAAAAGGTGCCGGTGACACCGGGGACACTCCCCACACACTCATTTTTATTTATCGGGTGGCTGATCACGGTAATAGTCATTGTAGGCGCATTGAGTTTCTTCCCGGCACTGGCGTTAGGTCCGATTGTGGAGCAATTGATGCTCCCCAGGTAAATATCCGATGAGCAAATCCATGAATATCAATAAGGGAAAAGCAACGTCAGACAAAATCAGGCGTCCCAGGGAACCGCAGCGTTTCCGGTGGCACATTTACGGGCGTGCCCTGCTGGAATCCGTAATTAAATTAAATCCTATGTGGATGGCCCGCAACCCGGTAATGTTTGTCGTAGAAATAGGGAGTGTATTAACAACCGCTCTTTGGATAAATGCACTGATCGGATTCAGCGAATTGCCTGCATCATTTATCGGAGCCATCACGTTATGGCTGTGGCTCACAGTGATATTCGCCAATTTCTCAGAGGCCCTGGCAGAGGGACAGGGTAAAGCACAGGCCGCTGCGCTACGCATGGCTCGCAAGGAACAGCAGGCCAAGAAACTTGGCCACCCCAAGTACGGCTCACACTATGAGCTAGTTCCTTCGACATTGCTGCAACGTGGGGACTTCTTCCTGGTTGAATCCGGCGACATAATCCCAATAGACGGTGAGGTGGTCGAGGGAGTGGCCTCAGTCGACGAGAGCGCTGTCACCGGCGAGAGCGCTCCGGTTATACGAGAGTCGGGAGGAGACCGCAGTGCAGTTACCGGTGGAACAAGGATCGTGTCGGATTGGTTGGTAGTACGTGTAACAGCCAACCCGGGCGAGGGGTTCCTCGACCGTATGATCAACCTGGTCGAGGGCGCCAAACGTCAGAAAACGCCCAATGAGATCGCACTTAGCATCCTGCTTGCAGCTTTCACAATTGTTTTTCTCGTTGTATGCGCCACTCTACTGCCGTTCTCACTATATAGCATTGAGACAAGCCATCACGGCATGCCAATTACAATCACCGTCCTGGTCGCATTGTTAGTATGCCTTATCCCCACGACTATCGGCGGGTTATTGCCTGCGATCGGGATCGCCGGAGTGGACCGGCTCATCCGCCGCAATGTTATTGCATTGTCAGGCCGCGCAGTCGAAGCTGCCGGAGATGTCGATGTGCTGCTGCTGGATAAAACCGGAACGATCACGCTGGGCAACCGCCAGGCAGTGGAATTTATCCCCGTCAACAACGTGAGCAGCCAGGAGTTGGCTGAAGTAGCGCAATTAGCTTCTCTGGCCGACGAAACTCCCGAGGGTAGAAGCATTGTACTTCTAGCTAAAGAAAAATACGGGCTGCGCGGCGACACGGCGGAGGGACGCCTGTCCAATATGGTTTACATTCCCTTCTCAGCTCAAACACGCATGAGCGGCGTGGATATGGAAGGTCTATCAATACGGAAGGGCGCTGCAGACGCTATCATTGCACACGCAGAGAGCCTGGGAAAACGTGTACCACCTGAACTAAGAGGCATGGTAGATGAAATTGCAAGAAGCGGCGGCACACCACTGATCGTTTCGCGCAATGGAGAGGCCCTGGGAGTAGTACAGCTAAAAGACATCGTGAAAGGCGGGATACGCGAGCGCTTTATGCAAATGCGCAAAATGGGCATTAAAACCGTAATGATAACCGGGGACAACCCACTCACTGCTGCCGCCATAGCCGCTGAATCCGGCGTCGATGATTTCCTGGCGCAGGCCACACCGGAGACAAAATTAAAATTGATACGTGAGTTCCAGGCCGGCGGCCGACTGGTAGCAATGACCGGTGATGGAACGAATGATGCCCCGGCTCTGGCTCAGGCAGATGTAGCCGTAGCAATGAACACCGGCACCCAGCCGGCACGTGAGGCTGCCAACATGATCGACCTGGACAGCAACCCCACCAAATTGATCGAGATAGTTGAGATTGGCAAACAGCTCCTGATGACCAGGGGTTCCCTGACAACATTCAGTATTGCCAATGATGTGTCAAAGTATTTCGCCATAATACCGGCAGCATTTGCCGGCACTTACCCGGCATTACGGGCGCTCAACTTCATGGGGCTGGCAACACCACAAAGCGCCATAATGTCGGCGGTCATATTCAATGCGATAATCATAATCCTGCTCATCCCGATAGCGTTGCGCGGTGTGCCATACAGGGCCGTAGGCGCAGCCACCCTGTTGCGCGACAATCTAATTACATACGGGATCGGGGGATTGATCGCACCATTTATCGGCATAAAACTAATCGATATGATACTGGTCGCCCTTGGACTGTCTTAATATGGGAGTGAGATAAGTTACCATGCAACATCAACTTAGAAGCGCCCTAGTTATACTGGCTGTATTCACAGTGATAACCGGTATTATTTATCCACTGCTGGTGACAGGGATAGCACAACTGGTTTTCAACAACCAGGCAAACGGCAGCTTCATCATCAAAGACAGTAAGAACTATGGCTCATATTTAATAGGGCAGCAGTTCAGCAATCCCAAATATTTCTGGGGAAGGCCGTCAGCAACTGCCCCTTCCCCTTACAACGCCTCAGCCTCATCCGGTTCCAATTATGGCCCGCTGAATCCGGCATTACGGGATGGGATTGAGGCACGCATCGAAGCTTTAAGATCATACGACCCCGATAATACACTCCCCATACCCGTAGACCTGGTTACTTACTCCGGCAGCGGGCTCGACCCTCATATCAGCCTGGCCGCCGCAATGTATCAATCACACAGGGTGGCCAAATATCGCGGGACTCCAGAGGAAAAAATCCTGCCGCTGATAAGGGGGGCTACGGAGGGACGTCAACTCGGAATCCTGGGAGAGCCCAGGGTAAATGTGTTGCTGCTGAACCTTGCACTGGACAATATACTTTAGCAGCCCGGCAGCGGTAGAATGAATGCGAATATGAGCGGAAGGGAAGAACAATATAACCGTCAGAGTCCTGACGAGCTACTGGCTCGGATAAAAAAAGAAGAGGCAGGGATAGGACGCGGAAAGCTCAAGATATTTCTTGGTTATGCTGCGGGTGTAGGAAAGACCTACACCATGCTGGAGGCCGCCCAGCGTCTAAAAAACGATACCGATCTTGTGGTAGCCTATGCAGAGACCCACGGACGTGTTGAGACGGAAGCCCTGCTTCATGGTTTAGAGATAGTTCCACGCAAAGAAATACAGTACCGCGGCATCACGGTAACCGAAATGGACCTGGACGCGGTACTTGCCCGCCATCCAAGTATCGCTCTAGTAGATGAGCTGGCGCATACCAATGCCCCAGGCTCGAGACATCCCAAGCGATACCTGGATGTGGAAGAGTTACTGGAGGCCGGGATAGATGTCTATGCCACCCTCAATATCCAGCACCTGGAAAGCCTCCGTGATTCCGTGGCCAGAATAGCCGGTGTATGGGTAAGGGAAACCGTGCCGGACACGGTGATCGACGAGGCCACAGAAATTGAACTGATAGATTTGCCGCCTGACGATCTCCTGCAGAGGCTTAAAGAAGGCAAGGTCTACGTATCGGAACAAATTGCTCAAGCAGTGTCCAGTTTTTTCCGCAAAGGCAACCTTTCGGCATTACGCGAATTCAGCATGAGGGTAGCGGCAGACCGCGTCGAAGACCAGGTACAGGACTACATGGAAAGCCATACGATATCAGGGCCCTGGCCGACGGCAGAACGCCTCCTTGTATGCATAAGCCCGGGGCGATGGGGCAACCGAATCATACGCACCGCACGTAATCTCGCTTCGCAGTTGAACGCAAGCTGGACAGCAATATACGTAGAAGTTCCCGGCACCAGCCTATCCGATAAGGAACAGGAACAACTGACGAGCCTGATGGGGCTAGCGGAAAAACTCGGCGCTAGAGTGGAAATACTACAGGGATTATCTGTATCCAGAAGCTTGCTGGAATATGCCAACAAGCACAATATTACGAAAATAGTCCTCGGAAAGCCCCAGCGCGTCCACTTGCGGAATCTCTTAAGCACATCCGTAGCTAACCAGATAGTCCGTGGCAGCAAGTTCATAGATGTATATATAGTGGGAGGGAAGGAACAACAGGTAGAACAAAATATCCTGCCGGTCAAAGCACCGCCTGTGCAATGGCGGGGTTACCTGATAAGCATAGGCATGGTGATTTTCTCCACTTTCGTGGGATTTATCATTCACCCATTCCTGAACCCGGTCAATATGATAATGCTTTACCTCCTGAGCGTGGTTGTATCGGCGGTTTATTTCGGACCGGGTCCTTCCATATTAACATCCGTACTGGGTGTACTGGCATTCGACTTTTTCCTGATCTCGCCCGTGTTTTCCTTCAACGTCTCCGATATCCAGTACCTATTTACTTTTATCGTGTTACTCGGTGTAGGACTGGTGATCGGCTATTTAACATCGAGGATACGCAAGCAGAATGAGCTTTCACTGCGCAGGGAAAACGAAACGGCCACACTATATTCCCTAAATAAAGAACTATCGGCTACTATAGGATTGAACGCAACACTGAAGTCCATAATCGACATAGCAAAACAGCAGTTCGATCAGAATGTCATTGTCTTTCTGCCCGAAAAAGCCAACGCAGGCGCCCTCAAGGCTTACCCGATCAACCTGGGCGCTACAATCGACGAGAACGAGAGCGCAGTGGCAGCATGGTCCTATCAGCACCAGAAACCTGCGGGACGAAACACCGATACATTGCCCGACGCCAGAGGATTCTATCTTCCCTTAATCACTGCACAGAGCACCATCGGCGTGCTGGGATTAAGGCCGATAGATACGGATTCTCAATTAACTGTTCAACAAGACAGGCTGCTGAAATCATTTGCCGACCTGACGGCTATGTCAATCGAGCGTGTACAACTAGCCGAAGCGGCAAATACGGCCCAGATACTCGATGCATCCCAAAAATTGCAGACAGCCCTCCTGAATTCCATATCTCATGATCTGCGCACACCGTTAGTTTCTATCATCGGAGTATTAAGCAGCCTCCAGGATAGCGGGATGCATTTAGACGATTCCGCCAAGAGCAATTTAATCCAGGTTGCCAGCGAAGAGGCGGCAAGATTGAACCGCCTGATAAGTAACCTGCTGGATGTCTCGAAAATCGAAGCCGGCGCGCTGAAACTTGCGCTTCAGCCGTCAGATATCCAGGACATAGTTGGGGCAGCCCTGGAACAAATAGGCGCCCGCTATAAGGACAGGGATATCAGGATACAGGTCCCCGACAAACTGCCGCTGGTTCCCGTTGATTCCGGCCTGATGGTACAGGTCCTGGTAAACGTGCTGGATAATGCAATGAAATATTCCGGACCGAGCGCAACGATAGAGATAACAGGAAAACTGCTCGACGATACAGTTCAACTGGAGGTAGCAGACCGTGGAGTCGGCATCCCCGAACAGGACCTGCAACGCGTTTTCGATAAATTCTTCCGGGTACAGCAACCAGACAATATAACGGGCACGGGACTGGGCCTATCAATTTGCAAGGGAATTGTGGAAGCACACGGTGGAACAATAGTTGCCGAGCGGCGGCCGGGCGGTGGCACGATCATCCGAATAAAACTGCCTCTTTCGAAAACAGCGCCGGGAGTATAATACGGTCAAATGACTGACAACGGCCCCCGCGTACTTGTCGTGGACGACGAGCAGGCCATAAAGCGATTCCTGCGCGTAACACTTACATCACAGGGATACACCGTGTTTGAAGCCAGCTCAGGTCTGGAAGCACTAACCACGGCCGCCAACTATAAACCCGATATAATCATTCTGGACCTGGGCCTTCCTGATATGGACGGAGCTGATGTCACGGTATTGTTCCGGCAATGGACACAGATCCCGATCATTATACTGTCAGTACGCGGCTCGGAGAGTGACAAGATCAAAGCGCTCGACGCCGGAGCAGATGACTATCTTACCAAGCCATTCAGCGTGGGAGAGCTTCTCGCAAGATTGCGGGCTAACCTGAGACGCACTTCACAAACAGTGGCCGAACCGGTCTTCGAGAATGGGGACCTGGTGGTGGACCTGTCAAAAAGAGTAGTGACATTAGAGGAACGGGAGATTCAGTTGACGCCAACCGAATATGACCTGCTGAAAATGCTGGTAACCCATGCGGGAAAGGTACTAACTCATCATCAATTGCTACGCGAGGTATGGGGAAAGGCATATGAGCAGGAGTTCCACATACTTCACGTCAATGTCAGCAACCTTCGCCATAAAATCGAACCCGATCCTTCCCGCCCAAGATTTATCATCACAGAACCGGGTGTTGGCTACAGGTTAAAAACACCTTAGGCTACTAATTTTTGCACAGTTCGATAACCATGATATCGAGAGCAAGATCCTCTTCGAATTTGCCGGTCTTGATAGCGACATCTGTATCCAGCAGACAATGAAAAGCCTTGCGTAGGCGGGGGATGGAAAAGTTACGGGCCTGCTTCAATGTTTTATCGAGGGGATACCTGGGGTGCAATCCCAGCCTTTCTCTAATCTCCGGCTGGGGAATATCATGGCTCAGCTCCTTAACCCTCAATACGATAGAAAGCTGCCGCTCGATCATGGCCAGTATCTGTTGAGGCGCAGTTCCGTACCTTAGCATCCTGTGCATCATGACCTGCGCATCCTTTATTTTCCCGTCCAATATGGAATCCACCAGGACAAAGATATTATCCTCACGGGCAAAGCTGGTTATCTCCCGCACATCCTTATCGGTTATCTCACGTGCCCCACAGTAGGTCATAAGCTTGTTCAACTCACCGGTCAACAGCCATAAATCCCCGCCGACATAATCGGCCAGCAAATTCACAGCCGGCGCCGAGATCTTGCCCTTATTTCCGGAGGCGAAGTCCTTTATCCAGGATACAAGTTCACGCCCCTTAAGCTCGTTAAGCTGGAACACCTTATCCGCCAGAGGAGACAACGTTTTGAGAAGCGAATTGGACGCCCTGGGATCCAGACCGGTCTCAAATAATATCAGCACGGTAGTCGGGGGCATTCCCTTAATATTCTCAGCGATGCCCTGCCACTCTTTAACCGTCTGTTCGCCGTTTTCGTGATTGCCGTTGGAACGCGCCTGTTTCTCCCCCGGTTGGAAACGTTTCAGCAACCCTTCAACGATAACAAGCCGGCTGGGATACATAAAAGGAACAACGTTGCATACATCAAAGAGTTCTCTCGTGGTCAGCTTCCTGCCATCAAGAATAGTAGTGTTTACTGAAATCAGGTCTTCACTGCCCAGTCCGGCCTTTATCTCCGATAGTGTTTGGTGGCAACGGTAATTATCATCACCATGTATTATATAGAACATATTTCTCCGGTTTAAAAGATATCTTACGAGCTTTCTTGATAAGTTCTCTATAATTGTATAATAATGTGGAGAAATACAGTACTGTATCCCGGCTGAAGGGAGGAAATATGCTGGCTAAGAAGTTAATAGGTAAAGAAGTCATCGGGTCTCATGGAGATAAGCTGGGAAAAATTGCCGATTTTGACATAGATATCCTATCCGGCAAGGTAAAGTACGCCGTGATCAGCACGGGCTTTAATACAAAATATAAAATTAAACTTGACGATATAGTGACCGTAGGCGATACGGTCATAATAAGGTTGAATTTAGACGATCTAAAGAAATCATCCCCAAAATCCAAATGAGTTTTGTCGGTTTATGCAAGACCCGCTAAGAAAAAGTTATGCCTGATACCAGAGGGCTTTATGCCTCCGTTTTACGTTTAGTTGTACAGCTCATCGTCCTGGTAATAATTAACGGGATCCTCACAGAGCTGCCCATGGTAAAGGCCATCACTATACCGGGACTGCCCGTAGCCATTACGTCCATTATCTCGCTTATCATCGGGCTGGTTGCGGTCACTGTTATCCTGATATTCCGGCGGGATTTTATACCCAGGCTCCGTGCGAATTATCCAGGTTACCCACAGGCCGCCACGATCGTTTCAGAAGCGATCACCCTGGCAATTATCGTAATAATCTACGTGATGTGCGAAGGCAGCATCAGGCCATTTATGAAACAACTGGCATGGTTGTACCCTGTTATCTTCCTGGCTATTGCACTCTGGCCCCTTTACATACTCATCACAACTTTATACCGCAGCAGCGGTCCAATAGCCGATTGGGCTTCCACTAAAATTGCGCCGGCGCCAACTGTGAGCATAGACAATGAATTAAAATGCACTTCTTGCGGGGAACTCATCCCATCTTCAGCCAGGTATTGCACCAGCTGCGGCGCATCTACCGGTACTTCAGTCTCCGGCAGCAAGTGTGCAGCATGCGGCGCACTAAACAGGGCGCAAGACAAATACTGCCTGAATTGCGGAGCGCTCCTCGATGAGAACGAAGAATATGACACCAGGGTCTCCGTCTAGAACCATTTGCCAGTTGTTCTTATATATCATTTATCCAATAGAATAAAAATCCCCGGAGGCATATTTTGATAACCGAAAAAACAATCACTGCATCCCTGGCTGATGTGCTCATACCCGGCCTAAAGAGGGACATCTCCAGCATGGGCTTGATCCAAGCGGTGGAACTTGCCGGCAACAAAGTCAAGGTAACACTCGCTTCCACGGCGCTTGATGAGAATGCGCAGAGCTGGGTCAAAGAAAAATCCACCAATGTGATTAAAGACCTGGATAATAAGGCGGAAGTCGAAGTCGTATTTATAGAAAAAAGGCCTGTCGCGCTTAATAAAGTCAAGAATATCATCGCCGTTATGAGCGGCAAGGGCGGGGTAGGGAAATCACTGGTAGCGGGCCTGACCGCCATTTTGTTGAACAAGCAGGGTTATGACGTTGGTATACTGGACGCTGATATTACGGGACCGAGTATACCCAAGATGTTCGGGATCACGACAACCCCGGGCGGCAGTGAAAGCGGGATATTGCCG
>JAPLHL010000076.1 GCA_026389655.1 Chloroflexota bacterium | reverse complement strand
CTGCTTCTGGCGTTTGTTCGCCCATACCGATACCAAAATCATGAATCATAGTCGGTTTGACTTTCGGGTTTCTCTGCAGTAGAGACCTGATAACTTGAGCCCCAAGCTCATCCATTCGCGTGGCTTCAAACTTGCCTTTTCCACCCCTGGCAAAAGGAGTCCGTACCCCATCGACGATAACTACATTTCTTGCTTTCATGTTCACTCCTATACAGTAAGGTCCATATTGGCACTAGTTAAAATCTATATAATTTAAACTCAGCTTTTAATGCCGGCTATCCGCTTTACCATTTTCTTACGTGCTTCAATGTCATATTGCGTTGTGATAGCGATGCTCTCCATCACCGGCGAGCCGCCGCCGTGATAGTTGCCTACCAGCATGATCCCGCCTGAAGCGGAACAGAGCAGGTCCCCGGCATGCATCCACAATTTGATGGCATCATCTATGTTTATATTGGGGTTGCGCATGGTGTATTTCTTGAGCAGTTCCGATGTTTCGGGATTGAGGAAATCGCCCTCGTGAGGGAATGTAGCTGTGACGCCGCCGCTGATATCACAGAGTATTTCAGCCTCGCGATAGACTGCCTCGCCGGTGAGGCAGCGCCCCACGTTGCAGTAAATTGAATTGGGTATGTAGCTGCCCGGGCCATATGGCACAAAGCCGAAGCCGGGCATATAGACTTCCGGCTTGCCCAGGTCGGAGGCCGTGTAACCAGCGGCGTATCCCAGTTCGCTGGTCATGATGATCTCGGCCAATTTATCTTTAACATGGGATGCCTTGGCTATGCCGTTATATTCAGCAGCGAGGGCAACGGTACCCAGCATCATATCGCCGATCGCAGGTTTGCAGCCCGAATAGCTGTGGCGATGGAAAAGTGCGAAGAGCAATGCGCCGACTGCGCCGTGAATGGTTTCACCGCAGATAAAAACGCGCTCCCAGGGGATAAATACATTGTCGAAGATAGTATAGGAGTCGGTTGCGCCCTGCATGAACCCCTTCTTGTAATGCTTGCGTTCCCTGAGGTTATGTATCGTTACCACCTGCTTGATGCCTTCCCAGTCGGCGGGAATGGCGAAGGCCACTGCATAGTCTTTTTCTTCGGGGAGGAGCGCCCGCGTGGGCACAACGATAATTTCATCGGCTATCGATGCTTCAGAGTTGTGCACCTTGCATCCCCTCACTACGATGCCGTCGCTCTTGCGCTCAACGACGTGCAGGTAAAGGTCGGGATCCGCCTGCTGGCTGGGGCGTTTCATCCTGTCACCTTTAACATCGGTCTGGGCGCAACATCCAATCAGGTCTTCCTTCTGGAAACGCTCAAGCCACTTGAGGAAATTCTTGTGGTATTCCGTGGACCCGTTATTGGCCTTGTCAGCCTCGTACGAAATTGCGTTGCAGGCATTGGTGCCGTCTATGCCCATGCAGCGTTGTATGCAGCCGCCCGCCAGCTGGCAGGTCATACGAGTCATGTCCTGCTTTTTGTGCAGGTCCTCTTTGTTCTGGTGGATATGGGTGAAACGGTTGATAGTCTCCCCTGTGATGTGGCTCTTAGCCAGCATGAGGTCGCTGTGCTGGGGGTCCTGGGCGAGCTCGTAAGGGATGCTCATGGTATTTATGCAGGTCATCTGCAGCTCGTCGGTGCGGTCGATGAGGTTGCCGTCGAAATAAATATTGCGGCGTTTTTTAGCCAGTGCATCGAGATATTCTTTCTTTGTTCTAAGTTTGCCTTTAGCCATTTATCCTCCTTAATACTATGACGACGTCCCTATTTAGTTTCATACTATCTTCTTTGAAGGTAATTAGTATATTGACACATCGATGCAAGTATGCTAATGTGATACGCATTGGTATGTATCAATACCATATAGTATAACACAAAAATATTTTAGTCAACTAGCGACCATCATCTATAAAAAGAGAGCAAGTAGGTAAAGCATGGTAAAGAAAGTCACCATAACAGCAGCTTTATCGGGCGGTGTTAACAAAACTCAAAATCCCGCCATTATCATATTATGTGCAGTAAAACAAACTTCAATATTGGGCAATCTTATACTAAGTTTTAAGGAGATGAAATGATTAAATCAAGATTGTGCGACCTGGTTGGGATCAAATATCCGATTATACAGGCTGGAATGGGGCCGTTCAGCAATAATAATCTATGTGTTGCTGCGGCAAACGCTGGTGTTCTGGGACTGCTTTCTACAAGCGGTATCTTTGATAAAGATTTTCAGCCGTGGGTTTACAAGGCCTTTGTGGAAACCGCGGAAGCCGATTTCGATGACGATATGGGTACAATCCTGGAAAAAGTGCTGAAACGGACATACAGGCTGGTGAAAGATAAAGGTGGTATTTTCGGCATCAATGTGATGGTATCAGCAGAACTCCGCTTGCAGGCAAATATTATGATCGATACCGCTATCCGAGTAAGAGAAGAGAACCCTGACATTAAAAAGCATTTTAAGGTTATATTTACTTCGGCCGGCGACCCGGTCGGATTGAAAGACAAGATAAAGGGAGGAGGCTTTACCTGGATGCATGTCGTCCCCTCAGTCAAAGGGGCTTTACGGTGTAAAAAGGCCGGCGTTGATGTGATAGTAGCTTCCGGACATGAAGGCGGTTTTCACACCTCGTGGGAACCGGTCCATTCGATGATTCTGCTTCCGGCTGTGGTGGAGACTGTCTCCGACAAGGACACTCTTGTTTGCGGCGCCGGCGGATTCTGCGACGGCAAGACGCTGGCCGCTGCGCTGGTTATGGGCGCTGACGGGGCACAGATGGGAACACGCTTCCTGGCAACACAGGAAAGCGATTTCCATCAGATCTGGAAAGAGAGTGTAGTAGCTGCAGAAGACAGGGGGACGTTGATAGCGCGCGGATTTGTCGGGCCTGCCCGCTGGCTGAAAACGCCGCGCAGCATTGAGCACGCCCAAAATACACTCCAGAAATCGCCGGGAGTTTTCCTGGGTACTCCTGATGATTTCTCCACCATCGATATGAATTTGATTATGTATGAGATTGAATCTATAAAAGCCACATTCGAAGGAAACAAGGAAAAAGCACTTATGGCTGCCGGGGAAGCCGCCCAGCGGATTAAGGATATGCCCAAAGTTAACAATATGGTTCAGCAAATTGTCACCGAAGCCGAAAACATTCTGAGGGATGTTCCTAAGAAGCTTTTGAAATAGAATCTGCGGCAAAATTACCTGCTACGTTGCTTTAACAAAGTAGTGCAATTGCCTAGTGTAACATGTCACAAAGGACGTTAATGCACTTGTCAGGAGGCAAGAAATGAAAGCAGCAGTATTTTACGGGCCTAATGACACTCGAGTTGAGGAGTTAGACAAGCCGAAGCTATCCCAAAAAGGGATCATAGTTAAGGTCGAGGCCTGCGGAATATGCGGATCTGATCTGCATTTCTACAGGTTGGGAGGCAAGCGCATGCGCCCCGGCACGGTTATGGGACATGAATTCAGTGGAAATGTAGCTGAAGTAGGCGACGAGGTCAAGGATATTAGGGTAGGCGACCGTGTGTCCGGTATTAGTTTACAGCCATGCTTCGCATGAGCTATGTGCAAGGCCGGCTTTTATGAGTTATGCCCGAGGCAGGGATCAGGCGGCATTGATATCAATGGAGCATATGCAGAATATGTCTCCGTGCCTTTTGCTGCACTTAATAGAACGGTGTTCAAATTAGCTGACGATATCACTTGTGAAGAAGGTGCGCTTATAGAACCTTTTGGTGTAGGCTACCTTGCTGCAGCGCAAGCAAATCCCCGCCAGTCCGACGTTGTCGCCGTTTTTGGCGCAGGGATAATCGGGTTGTCTTGTATTGTAGCATTGAAGGCGCGAGGTGTTTCTAACATAATTGTTTCTGAGACATCCAGGCTGCGTCTGCGCACAGCGGGCAACCTGGGCGCTAACGTGCTAATCAATGCGACCGAAGATGACGTTTCCAGACGTATTTCTGAAGCTACCAGCGGCCGCGGACTCGATCTGGCACTGGAATGCACCGGTGTCAGGAAACCATTCTTCACAGCCTTGAAAACGCTGCGCTATGGCGGCAAATTGGTGCAGGTGGGCGTATTCACGGAAGCATTCGAGTTCAACCCCGTTACCGTTACTGATAAATGGCTAACGATCACCGGCTTTGTTGGAGGCGATTACCCTGCCTCGGCAGCAGCGGTAAACGGGCACATCATCGATTTCAAGAAACTGGTAACTCATATATTTCCGCTGGATAGAATCAATGAAGCTTTTGCCGTCCAGGCCCGACCTGACGAATCAATTAAAGTCGTTGTAAAACCATGAATTTATTATGGCATTCTGCACTAAGGATCTTGTTGAAATCGCCTAATTTGCATCGTATTTTTCGATGAGAAGATGCTAGACAAGCTACTCAATCGGAAGAGCTAATGCTAGCAGTCATGTGAACAGGAGCTTGAGATCATAAGGTAGGATAAATAGACAATATACCAGTCAGTATGTTACCATACTGACAAAATATACGATCTATGCGATACAAGATACACTGTTTATGATATGGAGTGACAGAAAGAATGACAAAGTCAGCTGAAGTAATTCGTGATAATTCCAGTATCCGGCGTAAATCAGTTCAAATGAATAAAGAGCTTATCATGGATACCGCTGCCCGGCTGTTTGCGGAAAACAGCTATGAATCGGTCTCTCTAGATGATATAGCTGATAAGATCGGCGCTACCAAGGGTTTGATATACCATTATTTCCCATCTAAGGGGACGCTGCTGGGAGAGTTGTTGCTCTGGAACCATGATTTATTCCTGGAGAGTGTCAATCCGGCATGGGAAACACCAGGCGTGGAACCTGTGGGAATATTGAAGAAAGTAATAGAAGCACACATAGATTTCAATTACGATTATAGCTACATGATAACCATTATCTACAGGACTACGAATTTTGTCCCCTCTGAAATGCGCAAGAAGATTAAAAGGGTCCGCGAAGCGTATGACAGGAAATTCCGTTTGCTGGTTGAAGATGTGCAGGAAGCCGGGCAACTGGTTAAAGGTGACAGTGAAAGTGTGGCGGCAGGTATTATAGCTCTGGTTAGCTACCTGCCGTACCGCTATAGGAATGGGGACAAGAAAAAGTGCAAGGAAACATATGGACTTGTTTTGAGGTTGTTTTTCCGCTGATATTTATTTGTTCGTATTAATGCAAGGTCCTGTTACCGGTAGCAGAAATT
>JAPLHL010000142.1 GCA_026389655.1 Chloroflexota bacterium | reverse complement strand
TTTCTCGTCATGCGGTTCGTGGGTCACCATTACTATAGTTTGTTTCATTTCCTTAGTCAGTTTGAAGATGAGGTCCAGCACGATTTTCGATGAGTCTTCGTCCAGGCTGGCAGTGGGTTCATCCGCAAATAGTGTTTTTGGCTGATTAATAAGGGCGCGGGCTATTGCCACTCTCTGCTGTTCGCCCCCTGAAATCTCACTGGGGTAATGGTTAATTCTATCTTTCAGCCCCACGATTTCAAGTATCTCTTCTGCACGATTTTTATAATTGTTCCTGGCAAGGTCGGCGACCGCTGGCAGGTATACATTTTCCAGCACGTTTAGTTCTGCAATGAGAGAATGCTCCTGGAAAACGTATCCCAGCCTCTCCAACCTGAATTTTGCCCTGTCTTTCTCATGCAGTTTTAAAGCGTCAATGCCATCGATAGAGATCTCTCCTCCGGTTGGCAGATCCAGCAGGCCCAGTATTCGCAGCAGTGTCGATTTACCGGAGCCGCTCCTTCCCATGATGGCTACAAATTCACCTTCTTCCACTTTAAAATCGACGCCTTTTAAAGCGTGCACTGCGCTTGTGCCGTGTCCATATGTTTTTAAAAGGTTTTTTACAATAATCATGAATCAGACGCCCCAGAGTGTTTTTATGATGCTTTCCCTCATTACCGTCCATGCTGGAATCAGTCCCGCCAGTAGTGAAGCCACAGTCAGCCCTGCCGCCGAGGCAATTATGTTACCAGTCTCTATATGTAAGCTGAGGAAACCCATGGGCAGATCGATCGGATGCATCATGAAATAGGGTTGAAGGACGACGCGTATTATCAGCCATCCCAGTAAGATACCCATTAGCGAGTAGAATAGTGCCTGGATTAAGTACGATCCAAGTACCGCATTATGAGGGATGCCTATTGCTCTGAGAATTCCTATCTGCCGTTTCTTGCTGAGCACATTGATGTAAATAATAATGAACATCACTATGGCCGCCACAATTAACCCTGTACCGCCGATGATCCCCATAATGAGCTCAAATGTTGAAATGACACTGCGGTATGCGCCGCCATATTCCTTCCAAGTTCTGACCTGGAGATCCGTTCCCAATGCTTTCAACTGGCTTGCCAGGCTGTCTTCAATACCGCTCCTGTTGGCTTTAACCAGTATCTCGCTGGCCCTGTCAGAGAAGTTCGAGCGCCCCAGGATTGACACCATTTCTCTGCGCGTCACGAAAGCCAGATGATCAGCCACCATCATTTCTCTCGCACGAAAAATGCCTTTTATCGTGTACTCCCGCTGTACTCCATTGGCATAAGTGACCTGGACTTTCTCTCCTATATGTACGCCGCCCAGAGTCATGAAGTCGGATGATTGTGCCTGGTTGCCTCCGGCTATCTCAACGCCCAGAATGATCTGGTCGTTATCGTCCTCATCGAGGTATCTTCCCTCAATCATGTTGTGCCCGATGGAAGTAACCAGGGCTTCCTGGGCCGGATTGATACCGTCAATGTTCCAGTTGCCGCTTTTTACTTTCTCCCAGGGCAGAGTCTTTTCTTTCCAGCCGTATTCGATAAATCCGGTAGTGTTCAGGTGTACGCAAGTCTCGGATACACCGGATACCTGCTGTATCTGAGGGACCAATTCGCTTGATCTTTCTATATAGAAACGGTCTTCTTTTGGGCTGACAACCACATTTGAAAACATCGTGTCAACTATTTGGTTATCCATGGTCGTCATGACAGTTGCCAAAAAAAGTCCTCATATTATTACCGAGAAAAAATTTATGGTTCATAAAATATTGCAGAATGGAAATATTGGTGTAAATTTTTTTATGTTACTTTTTCGAGAGCGGATGTGACCTTCCGGATTAAATCGAACATAGATTGTTGCTCCTCTATGCTAAGACAGGACAGGATGGATTGAACATGTTCATCTTAAAATGTTTCTATGGTATTGTGGAGTTTTTCACCGTCAGGGGTAAGCGCTACCCTGACCACGCGGCGGTCATCGGGATCCTGCATTCTCTTGATGTAACCGTCAGCTACCAATACATCAATAATCCTGGTTGCCGTACTAAAAGGAACTGAAAGGGCGCTGCTGAGTTCTCCCATCGTAAGTTCCTTTTTCCGGAAAAGGTTACTGCTGACTCTGTAAAAAATTCCATAATCGAAATAGGAATTTATCCGTTTTGAAACCGATGCTTCTCCACCGGCCTTTTGCTGATTAGCAATCTCTTTATGCAGGGCCGACTCATATTTGACCCATAATTGCACAAAGCCCTGTACAATGGACATTGCTTGAGCGCTGGCTGCCGCTCTCGCCAGCTTATCGCTTTTAACACTTCCGTTCCGTAAAATTTCCACAGTGAAAATATTATACCAATGCGAAGTTTTTGTCAAAAATGCGGTTAGAAATGATACTATGCTGTGAAATCGGCCTTGTCTATTTATTAGATCAGAAGGCTGTCAAGCGGTAAATTACTGCTGTATTACTATTCGATGCCGTTCAGTTTATTGTAGCCCTGCCAATAGCGCCGGAAGAGCCACTCGGGCTTTGTTTCCGGCATACCATCCAGCTTTGCACCCCACTCTCTGACGATGCTCCTGGCCTTACCGAAATTTGCGTTTATTGTGGATTGGTTCAGGGACGCGCCCGGTCCTTCAACAGCTTTCAACATTTCCTGCTCGTATTCCTTGATTTTGGGCTGGATGTCCTTGAGTGCACCGGGATAATGCCAGAGCGCCTTACGATGCCATCGCTCACATTCCCACCAGTAGGCTTCCTCGTTGAACTCCGCCCCTCCTTCCAAATAGCCGGCAGGATTGACGGTGCCGGCGCCGAAAACAGGATAAAAGGGACTGAGGCACGGGCTGGATGATCCGGTCACATAGAAATTAGCGCTTTTATCGGCTATCCTGCCGACAAGTGATCCTACAGACTGGCTGCGGCGTATCAATTTATCAGCTGCATGCATGCACACTGTTCCGCCGTATTTATCGGGGCGGAAATTGCCCTTGCCGCCGTGATCGCTCAGTAGTTCCATAAAATCTGCCGTGGTCAATGAGCCCTGCTTTTGCGACAGGATGTTTCTAGAGCATGTTTCCCTTACCCTGGCGGCGGCTCCCCAGGTAATTACAGGGTCAGAGTAGCACTTATTGAAATTAAAGTCCGATTCGCTTTTACACCAGCCTTTCTTAATGGCATTCTTGATCAGTCCCGGTGAAAAAGCTTCAAAATCCCGGCCGAGCGAAATAATATTCGATATGCTCCAGACGGCTTGTATTTTCTTCCATGCCCACCACGATTTCACTGTCTCCAACACATAAGCCTCCCGGGAATCGGCAATCAGGTAGCTGTTCATGTACAGGAACTTCTGCCGGTAGCCACAATTGCCGCCTTGGCCATACTTTTCCAGCAGTTGAATTATAGTGTCTAAAGATTCCCTGGCTGACTTGCCTCTTTCCAGCGCCAGGCGCAGCAGGTCCATTCCAAGAAGGCCGGTTGAAGCAGGCTTTT
>JAPLHL010000486.1 GCA_026389655.1 Chloroflexota bacterium | reverse complement strand
ATGGTCGGCAACTGGAATCGAACTATGGCATTAGCGTCGGGAGAGTGGCTTGGCTTACTCTGCTCAGATGATCAATACATAAAAGGTAGGTTGGAATACTGTTATGAATTGATGAAAAAAACCACCATGCCAGCTCTTATCATCCAGGACCCTTCGATTGGCGAGGCTGTTGAGTGTTTTGAAGCTGGCGCGAAGACAGTTGGCACTTTCAAATATCCACAATTCTCAGGAAATTTCTGGCACAAAGAGCTCGTCAGAGCATTAGGCCCTTTTGACGAACAGTTTGAATACAGCTCAGATGCAGAATTTTGGCCACGGCTGATTACTAGATTCCCTTTGATAAAAACTAGAGAAAAGAACGCGAAGTATTATAAGCACGAAGAGAACTATATGTGGACAACATGGCGTAAAGAAGATTTTTTGGAACAAATGATGTCAATAGGAAAGAGAGTACTAAGCTATCAGTACCCGGAGCTTTCTGAAGAGGACAGGATGCGACTTTCTGATCATAGCCAAATCGCCACTCTAGAAACGATATTGCTCACCTCCGTCGGACGGTTTGGGAGTAGCGATATTGTAAAGAGATATTTCCCTATTTACTGGCAAAGGATAAAAGGGAAGCGCGAGAAAACGCGATTCTTGTATCAGCTATTAAGAATGTCTATTAGAAACCCTCTGGGGCAATTTGCTCGAAAATGTGGTCTTAAACGTTGATTTCACTAGATGATACTTACTATAAACGTTAATTATCAAATTTTATTAAACATCGCATTTTTTTACTTGCGACAGCAGGCTCATTAATGGAGTCTATAGACACAAAACAGTTCGCTGCAGCGGTTTTGTGTCCCATCTGTAATGGGAATTCTCTGATCATTGATATGGTCAAAACCATTAATCCTAATTCCGTAAATACTTTCAATTTGAGGAAATGTGTCACTTGCAGGCACTGGTGGATAGATCCCATCCCAAATCAGGAATATCTAAGCCATCTTTATGCAAACAGCTCGGAGTTTGTGGTACCCCGAGGATATGACGAAGAATCTTCAGAAGTCGATGGGAAACGGCTGCAAGAATATACTTCACAAATATTTGATTTTATTTCACAACACGACAAATTTAATTATCTGGAAGTGGGGGTCGGTAGCGGACATCTTTTTAACTACTTTAGAAGCAAGGCAAATTTATGCTACGGCATAGAGCCAGGCTGTTGGAGACCGTCAAATCCGAATATCGTTTCAGACATCAAAGATATCCCTAAAGATGTTAGATTTGACGTTATTGTATTACAGGACGTTCTAGAACACCTCGCTGACCCAATCGATATGCTATTGCAATTAAAAAGCATGGCAAATAAAGGTTGCTTAATTACCTGCGGATTTCCTAACTGCAGTTCTCTTCGGGCTCTTATATTTAGAGGAAACTGGCGAATGGTGCGACCGATAGGTCATTTGCATTTTTTTTCATCAAAATCTGTCGTTAGCGCATTTGGGAAAACCGGCTGGACAATAATTACTCGAAATAGTTGCCGGCCGGGGAGGATATCTGCCTGGGATACCATTAATGAATTTATTTGGAAGCAATTTAAGAATCCTCTGCGCGGTAGTTATAAATTATTCAAGTTATCAGTAGGAGAAATAATTATGGGGAAAGATCAATGGTATATTCAAGCAAGGTCTGTTTGATATCATGCAGAAAAGCGGAAAGAAGCTTGGTGGATTTGCCGAAGGCCTTTCACCGCTTTTTTGAGTGCCGAACTGAACTCTGATGCGTCAAGCCTTCCCTGTTAAAGAAACCACTGGACCCATAGTGCCATAGACCGGAGCCGGCGTGGTCTGACGATCTGCTTATTGAACGAATTCCTAGCGAAGACCTTGAGATGTTCCGCGAATATTCGCTGCTTAAATATATCCAGACTCCGTATATTCCATCCGAATGTGGCAATATTGAAGCGATAGATTCGGTCAAACTTGCTCGGTACACTGGTTGATGGTTGACACAGATTTCTATCCCCATGATTATGAAAGCGGAGGAATGTCTGGAAATGGATAGAATGGCAAAGCGAGT
>JAPLHL010000377.1 GCA_026389655.1 Chloroflexota bacterium | reverse complement strand
ATTCTTTTAACTTGATGGTTTCGTTTGAAAATGAGAGGTTGATAAAGCTCTCCTGAAAATAACTATCGTCGTTAAAACTCATTTTATTACTCGATTGCTAACTTTGACTATCTAAAGCACCGGATTGCAGCTACCATAGCTGACAGTGTAAATCATTTTACCTGAAAGCAGCGAACTCAAATTAATAGTGGAAATTCCCTATCCCCAACCCTCAGCCGACAGGGCATCGTGAAGTTCATCAGGATGATGACGGCAACGGTATTCAAGGCGGCTGGATTCTGCGTGCGCCTTGAGATAAGGCCATCCATGTGCCATACGGTTGCGTTCATGCAATTCGTGTAACAGGACATAGCCACGTTCAGATTCTTCAATGTCATCGTCAATCCAAACTTCGTTTTTGGGTACGAATTCGTATACATGGTCATGCCCACCCTCGGTGAAATCGATATTGTAAACGCTGCGGACAAGACGACCCTTGACTATCCACACACTAACTCCATTCTCCAGTTTTTTCCATAGGTGATCATGCACGGATTTGGCATCCGGCAAATTTTGTCCGTTGTTAGTCATCCGTTTAATATCTCCAGCCAGCCTCCGCTCTTTGCGCTCCACAGCATCGCCCTTAACCAGGGCATCGTTGTACGACATGCCTTTAGCCATGAGGCGGTACTCAACCAGCAGGTGATCAATGAAGAACTGGCGCTCATTCTGCTTGGCTTCCTGGTCCAGCCACAGCTCATTTTTCGGAATATAAGAATAGCGGTAGTGTTGCCCGAAATTGGTGAATTCCTCGTCGATATGGCCTCGGATATAGCTTCCATCCACGATCCAGACAGTCAAATTGCCAAGCTGGTCTATCTTTTCTACATATGGTGGTTTGGGCGATTTTGATGTACTCATACTACAAATTTATTAGACACGGCAAATTTAGTCAAGGCTGATAGTAATAAAAAGAAAGTTGAGCCAGAGTATCCACAGTTAGAACTTCCCAGGCCGTTTGCAGTCTGGGTTATCTGACTTAACTATTAATTCTTGAAGCCTATGAGCTTGAAGAGTTAATATACTGGCATGAATAGAAAGACAGAGAAAAACCCGGTTGACTGGTTACTTGAGGCAGACGATATCGGCGTGAAATACCTTGCGCTGCGCGACCTTGTTGAGCACGATGACAAAGAGCTTATAACAGCTAAAAAGAAGGCGCACACCGAAGGCCCAATTGCTCAAGTGCTATCAAAGATGGAGAAAGAAGGATACTGGGAGAAACCCGGGGCCGGGTACTACCCTAAATATACCGGGACAGTATGGTCAATCATCACACTCGCCCAGCTTGGCGCTTCCCTTGAAATAGATAAACGCATTGCGGCCGCCTGCTCTTACGTATTAGAGCTTACACTGACGAAAGACGGACATTTCACGGTGAATGGGGCACCTTCAGGAACGGCGGATTGTTTACAGGGAAATCTCTGTGCCTCGTTACTGGATTTGGGTTGTGCAGATCCCCGTTTAGATAAGGCTTTCGAGTGGATGGCCAGGAGTGT
>JAPLHL010000217.1 GCA_026389655.1 Chloroflexota bacterium | reverse complement strand
GGCGAACAGGAGAAAGCGGACAGGGGCGATCTCAATAAACAACCGGATTTCATCCTGCGCGGCGGGTGCACTTTACTAATAGATCCATCTACTGGTTCAGCCAGGTATTGCATCTATAAAAAAATGGAAAGCGAGAATCGTTTGATCGCTATGCGGCAATATTATGCCAGGGAGGATGATGCTTCGCTGCAAATGACCTATTTTGGTGATCCGCGGCATAACTATTACCGTGCATGCATTCAAAGCGCATCCGGGAAGAAAGAATCCAGTTATGAATCATTCGCATTTCTCCATCGGTCTTATTCGTCCGGGGAGGTGGCACAATGACACAATCGGAAACAAAGCTTAATCCTCCTGAATCAGGGGTTATAGTCCGCATGTATAATTCCGGGTTTGGAGATTGTCTGCTGCTGGCTTTTCCCGGTGATGACGGGCAAGCAAGATACATGCTGATAGACTGCGGTGTTTTTATGGGTTATCCGGATGCAAAAGAGAGAATGCAATCGGTTGTGCGCGATATTGCAGCGGCGACCGGAAATCACCTGCACGTCGTTGCAGTCACGCACGAACACGAGGACCATATTTCCGGTTTCAGACAGGCCAGGGATATATTCGACGGAATTGCTATAGATGACCTGTGGCTGGCCTGGACCGAGAATCCCAAGGACCCGGTTGCTAGACAGCTAAAAGAAACCATTGTGAAGAAAGCTAAGGCGCTTAAATCGGCAGTTAACAGGTTGGGGCTAATTGATCAGGGAGCAGCGTCCCGGATACAGGCAGTACTTGATTTCGGGCCATTTGAAATGGGTGTCAATTCAAAAATTTCCGAACTGGACTATCTTCGCCAGCAGAGTAAAAAGAAGCTCAAGGAGCAGGAGGACTATCGCCGCCCCGGTGAAACACCGCTGACCATGCCTGGTGTTAAAGGGTTCAAGTTTTATGTCCTGGGACCGCCGAGAGATCCGGCGGCTATTGGAATTACGGATAAGCCGAGCGAAACTTACCTGACGTCTATGATGAACGAGGAAGCAGCATTCTGTATCGCACTTGAGGATAGATTAGCGGTTTCATCTAAGCAGGATGAAATGTTAATTGAATATTGTTGCCCTTTTAATAAACCTTATGAGATTCCGCAGAAGGATGCAGCGGCAAATAAAGATTATGGGGAGTTTTTCCGTACTTCCTACGGTTTTACCGGTGAGAAGGGGCAGGGACCGGAATGGCGTCGCATCGATGGCGATTGGCTGGCTCCTTCAGAGCAACTGGCACTGAGAATTAACAACTATACTAACAATACGAGCCTGGTATTGGCCATCGAAATGCCTGAATCACGCGATATACTGCTTTTTGTGGGAGATGCCCAGGTGGGTAACTGGCGGTCATGGCAGAAAGTACAATGGGCTCCCGGAACGCATGGTGAAAAAGGGGTTGATGGGGGAGATATTCTTAACCGCACCGTATTTTATAAAGTGGGACATCACGGCAGCCATAACGCTACTTTGCGTCAGCAGGGGCTCGAGATGATGAATGCTGACAAACTGGTGGCGATTATCCCGGTAGACCAGGAATGGGCTCATACGGTAAAAGGGTGGTCGCACCCGGAGCAGAATCTTCTGGACGGACTTGAGGAAAAAGCAAAAGGCAGGGTCCTTCGCGCTGATAGAATATCTGCACAACTTGAAAAACCGGACAACATAGGGACTGCTGCATGGCAATCTTTTATGAGTAAGGTTGAGTGCGGCCCTGATAATCTATGGATTCAGTTCACGGTTGAAGACAAGTAAGTTTGGCTTAGGATAGTTTTGTATTGTGTATATCTGGTACAACTCACATATAAGCTTCGATGATCTAAAAGATGATTCTATCCGGATAAAAGGAGGATGGGGCAGTGGCTAACCAGCCTGATTGGACATGGAAAGATGGTCCGTATGTCCAATATCTCGCCAAATTGAAGCGTGAAACCGGGACATTCGATATATATTCGCCGAAAGAAATCAACAGCCACTTAAAGCAAAAACCGAAATAATATCATCGTAAGTTAGCAAACTACAAAGAAGAGATTGAGATTATTTGCTATGAGAAGCTAATTTGGGAGGTGTTATCATGTCCCTTGACAGAAATTCTGGATTGGTTCAGAAGATTGATAGGAAGGGGCGGAGAATTGATGGTGTCGGGCTTGCCCTTTCGGGTGGCGGCTTCAGGGCGACGCTGTTTCATCTGGGCAGTCTATGGAGGCTGAATGAATTGGGCTGGCTTCAAAAGCTGAAGGAAGTCAACAGCGTATCGGGTGGTTCAATAACGGCCGGATATCTCGGATACCGCTGGAAGGACCTGGCGTTCAATAGTGACGGTGTGGCCACTAACTTCGTGGACGAGATAGTAAAACCTCTGCGGGACTTCTGTTCACATAATATCGATGTAGGAAGTATACTGGGCGTATTGTTGCCCCCTTTTCACTCGTCAATCGAGCGGTTGGCTTCATATTACAGGAAAGGGCTTTTCGACGATGCAATGCTGAAGGACCTGCCGGACAAAGGAGTTGGCCCTTTTTTCACACTCGATGCTACTAGCCTCCAGACCGGTGCTCTCGTAAGACTCACACGGGAGAATGTGGCGGACTATCGTCTGGGCAAATTCAAAGTAAATGATATTAAGTTGGCCACTGCCGTGGCCGCATCATCCGCTTTTCCGCTATGCTTCGGCCCCGTCAAAATTAAAGTGAAGCCAGACGATTGGATAGAGAAGGAAAAGGTGGATGACCCGGAGCCGGAAAAGCTGCGGTCGGCAATTATGCTTACTGACGGGGGCGTTTATGACAACCTGGGGCTTGAACGTATCTGGAGACGCTATTCAACTGTCCTTGTAAGCGACGCCGGTGCTCTCTTATCACCGGGGCAGGTGTCTGTGATGTTATTGTTGCAGGCCAAACGGGCCAGCGACATCATCAGTGGTCAGGCCACTTCTCTACGTAAAAGATGGCTCATGAGCGACTTCGAAGAAAAAAAGATGGCTGGAACTTACTGGGGAATAGCTACCAAAATCCGGCACTATGACTTGGAGAAAAATGGTTGTCTGCCTCCTATTATTGATGACAGCGAAGGAACAGGCTCGCTGTCCCGCATCCGGACGCGTCTCAATCGCTTCACACCCGCGGAGCAGGAAAAACTGATTAATTGGGCCTACGCGCTTACTGATGCGGCCATGCGCCGGTATGTCCTTGAGAGCGGCGCCACGCCGGGCCAGCTGCCTTTTCCGCAGCGTCTTCCGTAACATGTAGAGCCAACTTATTGCGGACCGGGACTGATAAATAAATCACGGGCAGTTTACGATCGTTGGTGGAGATAGGGGGATTCGAACCCCCGACCTCTGCGATGCGAACGCAGCGCTCTCCCAATTGAGCTATATCCCCATGAGCTTTGTATACTAGCAAAGCCTGTTAATTCGTGTCAAGGTGATAACCAACAATATTCTATTCAGCAAGGTTGCTTCAATATTATATGATCGGTAATTCAAGTTTGCTAACTATTTTTTAAGCCGTCCAAATGAAAAGGATGCCGCAACATTAGTTGCGGCATCCTAGTTTATTATCGATCTGTCACTACCGGCTAAACTGCGATTTCCTGCGGAAGATGATTATTGCGGCTGTGAAGATAATAAGGAACAGCAGGCCGACTCCAATGATAATAGGGCCGGGCCCGGCGAACTGATCAACTATAAAGCTGCCTGCTTTTTGCCCTAATTAATAATATACTAGCGGGTGAATTTCTGTGCCTTAACCGTTATATGTTCTTCATGTATATTAAGTCTTTCGCCAAGTTCGCGGGCAAATTTACGAGCATCCTGGCTCCTTTCAAAGAGCATCAGCGGGATGCCATGCTTATCCTCGGTTTTCCCCTTATATTCGGCGATATGCTTATCGATGAAGGATATTACTTCTTGGTTCCTTTGTGATCCTAAATCCTTGGTTAGATAAACCTCGTGAAATGCCCGATAACCGGGACTATCGCCTTCTCTATGTAATTGTCTTTCTTTATGTTCTGTCATGTTCTTGTGTTGTTCGGTCATTTACTTTTCCTTTTCAATTGCGTCAGGTACGTCAATGCAATATCCAGCCGGGGAAATGGCTCTATTGGAGCCATTTCCCCGGCTGGTGTCATCAACGACTAACTGTCAGTTTCACTTCGCAATGGCTATGAGAGCCAAAATACCGATCACAATCAGGTAAATGCCAACGATCCATGACAACAGGCCAGGCATCCAGATGATCAATATTCCTGCTATTATGGATAGTATCCCCATTAACAAACCACTTACTTTAGGCATGATAAAACTCCTCCTTTAAAATATACTAGCTATATGTTATATGGCTAAGAGTGTAATAGTCATATAATCCAGTAGAAAGATATTAAATAGTTATAATATTTTGAATTGTTTCTAACTGGGATTGAGGATACTACTGAAGACCTGGAGGGCAAGGTTTAATTGAAAATAGTCAGGGCTGTGGTTTTTTTAAGATATAGCCCATTTTAGTGACGGTAAGAATGATTTGGGGATCATCAGGTTTCACTTCGATTTTACTTCTCAGACGGCTAATCCAGGTCCTGAGGAATTGAACGTCATCACGGTATTCAGCCCCCCAGACGCGGACTAAAAGCTCCTCATAGGTCATGAGACGGTCAGCATTTAATGCTAATTCGCTGAACAAGAGCCATTCTAACCGGGTCAAGTATATTATATTGCCTCTAACCATTACCTTATGCGCCTTGAAATCGATGGTTATATCGCCCAAAGAAAGCTCATCTGGAATTTTAGGTACGTTAGGTTTAAACCGGCGCATCACTGCTTCAATTCTGGATACGAGTTCATCAGGACTAAAAGGCTTTGGCATATAGTCATCAGCGCCCATGTCAAGCCCTATTATTTTGTCACTTTCACTTCCCTTGGCGCTGAGAAATATGACAGGTACCATTGAAAAACCACGTATCTCTTTAAGCACCTCAAACCCATTCATTTCAGGCATGAGTATGTCAAGCAAGATCAGGTCGGGTTGTGTGGCATGGAATTGCTTTAAAGCCTCAAGGCCGTTGCTCGCGGTTACCACTTCATATCCCAGTGCTTTCAGGTTTGACCTGAGAAAATTCAGGATCCGTATCTC
>JAPLHL010000104.1 GCA_026389655.1 Chloroflexota bacterium | reverse complement strand
AGCTCAGCGGACGAGATGATCAATTCGGTTGCCGATATACAGAAAGAGATGTACGTCAACCCGCAGGACCGCACCAGGCTGATCGAGTTACTCGCAAGCCAGGATGCAGTAAACGGTTATGAGTTTGAAATTAAGAGGCATGACGGTACAAAGAGCTGGGGTTCAATAAATGTCAGGGCCGTCAGGGACCCGGCCGGGAAAATAACCTACATCGAGGGGACCCTGACAGACATTGCAGAACGCAAACGGGCGGAGAGAGAACAAAAACAATCGTCCGAGCGGTACCGCGATTTGTTTGAGAATTCCGGCTCCGCAATTGTGATCATGGATGAGAACGGACGGTACCTGATGGCAAACAACAAAGTGGCCGCCAGTTTTGGAAGAACACCGGAGGAATTTATCGGAAGGTCAATATATGACTTCGTACCCAAAGAAATGGCAGACCGCTATATGACGTCCAACCGCCGGTTGCTGGCCAGAGGAGGGCAACGGGAGTATGAGGACAGCTTAACATTTCCCACAGGAGAGAAGCGGACTTTCTGGTTCGTTGATACATGCCTCAAAGATGAGAATGGCAGGTACTTCGCCATACAGAGCAGCAGTATCGATATCACCGGGCTCAAGCAGGCAAAGAAAGATCTCAAGGAAAGCGAGAGGACATACCAAGCTATGTTTGAAAATGCAATGGAAGGCATATTCCAGCTGTCGATGGAGAGAAAATACATAAGCGTCAACCCTGCATATGCCCGGATTGAGGGCTTCAGCTCACCGGACGAGATGATCAATTCGACTGCCGACCTGGAGAAAGAGCAGTACGTCAACCAGGAGGACCGCACCAGGCTGCTCGAGCTACTCGCAAGCCAGGGTTCAGTAAACGGTTACGAGTTTGAAATTAAGAGGCCTGACGGCACAAATAGATGGGTTTCATTAAATATCAGGGCCGTCCACGGGGAAACGGCCTATTACGAAGGGACAATGGTAGACATCACAGAGCGCAAGAAAGCAGAGCAAAGCCTGGAGACGAGCAATATCACCTTGAAGAAAACCCTTAACGATGCCGTCAATACCATGGCTAAAATTGTAGAAATAAGAGACCCCTATACGGCAGGCCATCAAAACAGGGTGACGCAGCTGTGCGCCGCAATCGCCGAGGAAATAGGGTTGGATGACCTCGCAATCGAAAGACTGAAGATGGCGGCAATAATCCATGATATAGGCAAGATCTATGTGCCGGCCGAGATATTGAGCAAGCCCGGTAAGCTGGGGAGCATCGAATTTGGAATTATCCAGACCCACCCCAGCCACGGCTACAGTATCGTGAAAAGCATGGACCTGCCCAGCACAATAGCAGAAACTATCGTACAGCATCACGAAAGGCTGGATGGCTCGGGCTATCCCGGCGCACTCAAAGGTGACAGCATTATCCTGGGTGCACGGATACTGGCCGTGGCCGATGTGGTCGAAGCAATGGTCTCACACCGCCCCTACCGGCCGGCAAAGGGTCTCGATAGTGCCCTTGAAGAAATATTGAAGAACAGGGGGAAGCTCTACGACCCCGCTATTGTGGATGCCTGCGTGAGATTGTTTGGCGAAAAAGGATTCCAATTTAAAGAACAAAGTTAAGCATGCCGTCACGATGTAATCGTGACGGCATGCTTAAAAGTGCCCCCTGCAATGGCAGCTTGTGGTTATTACGCTACGGCGGAAAGACCCATGCCGGCGAGGGTATAGATGGCTTTAATGCGGGGTGTCTTGCCGTCCGCTTCATACCAGCCAATTGATTTGCCCTCCAGGAGCGTCAAGTTTGCCCGCATGGAGTAATACTCTTCCATATCACGGAATAGGACGTTTGCGCCTTCGGGCATGTACTGACAGCCCGGGATAGCGTCACGCACGGCCTTGTCGAAACTTTGCTTGGATGCGTAATCCTTGTAGTCGCTGGCCTCGGGGGCACGGTAGAACGGCCCGCCGCTGGGATTCGTGCCGACCACGGAAGGCCATACGGCTTTGGCCAGGTCGATGGTCTTATCAAGGACCTGCTCGGCTACTGTGACCCTGACAGACGGGTGGATGCTGAGCAAATTATAGTTGGCGATGATGCTCTTGCACTCATCGTACTGATCGGCGGTACTTGCCCCCAAGCTCTTGATATAGCTGTCAACATCAAGCGGGGTGATGTAGCTGGAAGTCGGCTCAGTGCTGATCTTCGAGACAACGGCCGCCGCTGTAACCTGGGCGGTTGCCGTGGTGGATGCAGCGGCTGCTGTGGTATCTGTGGCAGTCTCATACTTCTTGCCTATAGTCTTGGTCCAACTGAAATTGACACCAATAAGACCGCCGACAACGCTTACAATCTCCGCCTGCATATCACTAAGGCCGCCAAATTTCCAGGCCCAAATGAGCACGCCAACGGTGATCAAGACGGTAAGAAACCGGGTGCTTTTCAACATACTGCACCAGGTAGGGACAAGCCCGACGACACCGGAAAACAGGTCGTCGAGAGCTGCTTTAGTTTTTTCCATTTGACTCTCCTAAATTTTTATTCACCTCACCCCTGCCCCTCTCCTCGAGGAGAGGGGAATACTTTATACGTAGAAGGGGCTGCGCCCCTTCTACGACTTCCCCCAGGGTGAGTAACGGGGGTGACACTTTTTGCTTGACAGATTGCATCGGCATGTTAAATCAACACGCATAAAGCATTTGGGATTTGCCGTCCACCCTTGCGGAAATGACCGGCGAGATGGCGGGCTGCCTGGATGATCAGCTCGGGGTCCGCTGCCACCCTGCGGCCTTCATCGCCGAAGCACGACAGGAGAAGGACGGATTTCTCCAGGAGAAGCCAGTCGACCGTATGCTCATAGCCAACCTTTCCCTGGGCAGCCCGCTTTACTTCCTTAGTGTGATGGGGGAGCTGCCAGCCGGCCGGGTCTTCTTTCTCCGGGACAATGGCGAAGGCCTGCCACGGTTGGCCGTCTTTCAATAGGGGCAGGTCTTGCTCAGCTGGTTTGGCATCGGGCAGGAGATTGCCACGCCCCTGCGGGGCTCGCAATGACATTTTTTCTTTAGACATCATGTTCCTCCGGTAAAAGCGGTGTAGTAGGTTCGGGTGACATCTGCGTCACCTTCAACCTTTTCGTGTTATAGCTTTTGATAGCCTCGAGCTTTTCGTAGAACTGTGCGAACTTCTCCTTTGCCCAGTAGTTATAATCCTTGTTGACCTTCGGGCCGAGGACGGTCCCCTGCTCTACGGTATATTGAGCCTGGGCGCTGATGGCGAAAGCCGCAGCTCCCAGCGCGATAATTCCATCGTGGGCGGTTGGTATAGAAGACGTTGCGCTGAGCGTATGCTTCTGCAACCAATAGACATAGCAGTTGCCAGCGTCGCCCATGTGACCGTCAATAAATGTCAGGATATTCGCCCACAGCTTGAAGCGGTGATACTGAGCGGGATACTCGCCAGCGGGATGCTCCACGGACATGACATCGATGCGATCGGTAAGGGTAGTAATAGTCACATCGGGGGAAGCGTCCACGGTGGCCACGGTAGACTTGACCTGCAGGGGACAATACTCGGAATACTCGAGGACTGCCCTTTCGATAGCGCGGTCAATCTCGTTATCGGTCCAGCGATACTCTGAGCTGTCCTCGTCTTTTAAATCCCTGCGGACCAGGGTGCGCATGCTCGTTAAGGTGGTCATCTATCCCTCACCCCCTGCCCCCTCTCCGGAGAGGGGGATTTTGTTTCCGAGAAGGGGCTGCGCCCCTTCTGCGACATCCAGCAGCTTTACGAGATTCCAAAGCATGGTCATAATAGTCTCAACCTTGTACTCGACAAGGACACGAGGGCGTGGAGCGAAGCGAAGCACGGTATCAATTGCCCCTGCCAATATCTTAGAGCCGTAGAGCTTCAACCATTTGTCCAATTTAATTATTCTCTGTACTGCAATCATTTTCTGATCATCTCCCACTCATTGACTGACCTTTTAAGCGGCCGGGCGGGGGATAAGTCCGCCCGGCCTAAATAGAAGGAGGCTCCTAAAGGGCAAGTCACTCCGCTTTAGGCAAGTACTTGCACGCAAGTCAGATTGAAGGCAATAGTGGCTGCATCCAGCAGCACGCCAATGACTGTTTTAACATCGCCGCTGGTGCTGGGTGCGGTATCGGTCACCTGGCCATAGCTTGTGCCTTCTGCACAATAAATCAAGCCGCCTGGTGTGCCTCCGGTATAGCCGGTAACAACGGCCTCGTTAGATACCGGACACTTGCCGCCGCTGGGAGTGTCCTTTAGCGCTATGAGCTGCGGACTGATCACGCTGCCAACGGTGGCCAACGCCCTCTTCCATCCGGACGAATAGCCAAGAATGTCACCCTCTTTGACGGCCTCGGCTACCGTAACGGCGACGGCCTCGGGTCCGGGGGATTGAATAACTGATCTGCCTTTCGCTGGGTCTGTAAGTGCCATTTTCTTTTACTCCTCGGGCGCACCTAAAGGTACGCCCCTACGTTTTAGATGTAGGGGCGGGTTTTCAAACCCGCCCGCTTTTTTCATTAGTCCTGTACTCCAATCAAAGCGGCCGCTTTGACATTGCTGAACAATGCCAGCGAGCAATACCACTTAATGCGGGTGCGGCTGGCGTCCTTAGTTTCCATGTCGCCGATCTTGACGACCTGCAGGCCACCGGGTCCCGTCAAACCACACAGGCCATCCTCACCCATCTGCACGGCATAGATGGTGGAGTTAGTGGCTCCGGTGTAGGCGGTTTCGACTGATCCGCTGAGGGTGTGGGTATCCTTAATGAAATCCGAGACACTGATAGGTATACCGTTGTAATACTCCACGAACTCACCCAGCAGGCCCTTTCCGACTTCAAGGTTGTTGCCGGCAGCCCTGGCCAATGCGGCGATCTTGCGGCGGGAGCGGCGGCTCATGAGCAGAATGTCAGGCTTCCCGCCCTTCACTGCGTCGATAAGCTCGTCGATCTTGGTAAGGGTGAGCGTTGCGCCGGTGGCGGCCATAGCAACGAGCTGGTCGCTGGCGTTGGCGGTATTGATCAGCTTGATCAAACCATCAAACTGGTTGGGTACGCCTGAATTGTCGCCATAGACGAGCTTGTCTTCCAGCTCATGGCGGATCGCCTTCGCTGTCAACTCGATTATGGCGCTCTCCACGTCCATGATGTTTGACATGGTCTGCTTGATGTAATTGTCTACATCGGCGTTCTGCCCCAGGATGGCGAGGGTGGCTGTTTTCTGCGTGAAGGTCACTGCCGGGCTAGTATTCCAGTCATCATTGACGGCATGCCACTCTGCGGTGGGCAGCGTGAGCTCACGGTTATAAGTGAGAGCATTGCCGACGATCTCGACCCACGGCATGAATTGAAGCAGCGGGCAATCCTTTATGATGGTTTCGATAACGCCCTGGTACATGACATCATTTGAAAGTTTGGCGGCTTCGGTTAAAGTTGTTCCCATAATTTCTCCTTTATCACCTCACCCTGCCCTCTCCTGGTAGGAGAAGGGATTTTTATTCCGAGAAGAGGCTGCGCCCCTTCTGCGACATCCCCCTGGTGGGTAAGGTGAAAATCTTTTTTATTCTGTGAAAGGCATGCAGCCCTTCAGCACTTTCTGCGTTTTTCGTTGTCATCACGAGGAGCGAAGCGACGTGGTGATCTGCTGGCTGGTATTAATGCCGTGCAGTAGATTGCCACGCCCCTGCGGGGCTCGCAATGACATTTTTACGTTTTATTTGTTCTGTATGCCTGCTTTGATTTTCTCCCTGGGGGAAAGTCCGGAAGTATCCGGGCCTGACCTTTCGGGTGCGCCGGCCGGAATGATGGTTTCCTTTAGCTCCGCTTCGAGGCGGCTCTTGATGCCGGCAGCCAGCTCGTTGACCTTCTTAATGGAAGCGTCAACCTCGGCGATGGTAGAGCCGGTGATAAGGTCCTCGGTAAAGGTGGGGTTAGAGCTGACGGTGAGCTTACGGTAGGCAGTGACGGCCTCGTCATAGCCCATTTTGATAACGCCGAAATCCTGTACCTGGGTGTCAAGGGTTTTCTTCGCTTCGCTGAGCTCGGTATCTTTGGAGGTTAGCTGGCCCTCCAGCTCCGTCACCCTAGCGGTCAATGCCTGCTCCGCTTCGCTGAGCTCGGTATCTTTGGAGGTTAGCTGGCCCTCCAGCTCCGTCACCCTGGCGGTCAATGCCTGCTCCGCTTCGCTTACGATGGGCGGATCGGCGGGAGTTTCCTCTGCGGCCGCTGGTTTCTGCGTCTCTTCGGCGGCCGGGTCTGCCTTGTACTCGGGTGATTCTTTTGACATGCTTTCTTCTCCTATTGCCGTTGTAAGCGGCCATTAGATTGCCACAGCCGACTGCGGTCGGCTTCGCAATGACATGGAATACGGAATATAGTTAAAGCGGGGCTTGCATATCGGCGGCAACATTTCTCTCTCTCTGTCCGCCTTGTGTAGACTGCGCCTTAAACTCCTGATTCTGTATTAAGATGCGCTTGCGCTCTTCCATCCACTTATTGAATTCAAGCTCGGGATCACGGACACCCAGCGTGTCCATAGCGGTCCGGCGGGAATGGACGCCGGACTGTACGAGTAACTGCTCATTCTGTGCCTCGGTAGTCTTATCCCTGGGCAGTACCTGGCCCCAGCAAACCTTCTGACTACATGCGGTAAGATCCTCTTTCATAAACCTGGCCCACAGCTTCAAAATCATATCATTGCGCCGCTTGTAAACATTTGTCCTGACAAGGCGCTTGCGCTTTACCTTCTGCAAAAGGGATTGAAGCTCGAACTCTAAAGCGGTGCCGCTCATCTCCTGGTTAACGCCGCCGAAGGCCGCCCTGGGGGATTCGGATAAATCGTGCATGGTCTTATAGACGAGGTCGATATAGTCGATATGCAGGCGAATGCCGCCGCCCTGCAGCAGGTCGAGCAAATAGGCTTTGGTATCCTGGGGGATATTCCAGACTGCGCCCGGCTTGACCTGGATATCCTCGGACGATTCGACGCCCTCTAATACGGCTATCGGGTTGCCTGAGACTTCGAGTATGCGGGAGAGCTGGGAAAGCGCACGGTTCAATTCTTTCTGCGGCTCCTGCACGGTGGGGATATCCGAGACACCCCAAAACTCCTTCGGCTGGCGTAGGTTCGGATAGATAATAAAAGGGATGAAGCCGTAAGGGTTGGGCTTGCGGTCGATCACGTCATTATCCATATAGAGCACAAAGTTGGTAGAGGTCCATAGCTCGGTGATGGTGACGGCCTTCTTCTGCGTAGTCTTCTTGTAGAGCAAGAGAACTTCATCCTGGGAGAGCTGGTAGCGCGAGGCCACACGGTACACCCGGGTGAGGTCGTCACCGGTCCACCAGGCATACAGGCCGTTGACGTCCGGCGCCGTGATGCGGACCCTCTTCTCGACTGCATCCCATGTCACCTTATAACAGCCGTCGCCCAGGATGGCAGTGTCGATCTCGGTGGTATAGTCAAGCTCACTGCAATTATTTTGATCGAGGACGAAGTAGATTAAATCTTCAGCTTTCTTAGCAACATTGGTCGCGTTACGTGCAGCAGATTGCCACGTCGCTTCGCTCTCCGCAATGACATTTTTGTCCATCCCTGCGGTGTCACCAAGACCAATTGGCAGCGGGTCAAAGGCGAAATTCAAATCATTCATCAGGTAAGAAGTGATCTTATCGATGGCGATCTTGGCGTAGTTAAAAACGAGCTGGCGGTTCTTGGTTTTCTGCGCCCATTGCGTACCGTTATAAAATGCAAGGTTGGACTTATAGGCGCTGAAACGGTCACGGTCGACCTGGGATAATTTCATTATGTCAAATTCCATTTTTCTGCTATTCCTTTAATATATATTGCTGGGGATCCCCTCACCCCTGGTGTCCATTCCCGTTGCTCCTGCTAAAGGCCCTCTGGACGGTCCGCTCGCTGACCCTGAAAGCTGCGGCTATCTCACGTGTATCCTTACCCTGCTTGCGCAGCTCTTTCATGGCTTCCATCCGGTGGTCCAGCCTCCTCCTCTGCCTGCCGCGAGGCTCCTCCTCGATGCACCTGGGCAGCGGGCACTCCAGGCAGGCCGGGCTCAGGTCGCAGCCTGCGTCCTTCCAGTTGGCATATTCAACAGCGTCAATACAACCTTCATACATGATGGCGTAAATAATAGAACATTTGTTCTAGCTTAATCAATAACATAATGTCACTTTCGTATCTGGGAGCTTGACAAAAAATTATTAAAGGACTATAAATTCCCTGTATGAGGATATGCTTATATCTGACGAGTATTTTTGCGCTTTTTGCGGCGTCATTTAGTGCGTTGATGCCGCTTCCGGTTGATGCGCAGGGCTGCGCCGGCGGCAAATGCGGCGTTACCACTACGCTTACCCCGAGCTCCGGTCCCACCGGCAGCCAGGTCACAGTCAGCATCAGCAGCGGCGCCTACCCTCTGGACGGCAAGTACGAGATCTGGTGGAGCAAGTCACCCACCATGTCGGACGATCCCACCACGGTCAAACTCGGCGAGGGTTGGAACGAGCGCCTCAAGCAGTCCATCAGTTTAACCATCAGCGTGCCCGAGGCCACCAGCGGCACTAACTATTTCCACTACATCAAGGCCGGGCGCACCGAGCAGATGCTGAACTTCGCCTTCCAGGTCACGCCCACAATCATAATTAAGAATGACCAGATGGCGCCCCGCTCCACCTCCACCCTGGTGGGCACCGGCTTCTCAGCAACTGACGATATCAGCCTTTTTATTGATGGAGAGCCCCTTGCTGTCAATACAGAAATAAAGACCGACAAAATAGGCAGCTTCAGCAGCGACATACCCATTCCCGACCTGGCATCCGGTACACATGTGATCAAGGCTACAGCTAAAAAGATGTACAACCAGGAAGCCACCACCAGGTTCAAGCTGGCGGCATCAATCAAGGTTGAGCCCAGCATCCCGGTAGTCGGCAAGACCGCCACCGTCACCGGCTACGGCTTCTCCGCCAACACAGATGTCTCGATAAAATACGATTTCGCCGTCGTCACAGCATCCCCTACCAGCGACAAGACCGGCGGCTTCATCTACAATTTCACCGTCCCTGAGACCTCCGAAACCAAACATACCGTCACCGCCACTGACAAGAACGGCAACACGGCCACCTGGGAACTGCCGGTAGAGAGCAACCCACCCTCCACTCCCACACCCATCTCTCCTACCTCCGACCGCCTGGGCATAATGGGCACACAGGCTGTAACTTTCACCTGGATGCCTTCCAAGGACGACAGCGGCGTTGCCCTGTATACGTTGGAAGTGGCCGATAATATGAATTTCTTCCCGCTCATGCCCGGCATGCGCCGCAGCAACCTCACCGACCCCAGCGTCAGCATGAATATAGAGCCAGGTACCTATTACTGGCGCGTGCAGGCCGTCGATCCCTCCGGCAACAAGAGTAAATGGGCGCTTTCGCCCTATGCCTTCCAGGTGGGACTGGTCAATTTATGGGTGGTTGTCGGCGCCAGCCTGATACTGCTGGTGATCTTCATTTTCCTGCTCAGGGCATTCATACAGCGCGTGCGCGGCTACTATTACTAATAAGGTAACCTCTCTCCCTGCCCCCTCTCCTGTAGAGAGGGGTTTTCTTTTTTGCAATCCTTCCACACTATAACTATAATTGTTGCCCGCCGCGGGACTTTGCCGCGGCCCCTGTGGGGGAGACCGGTCTCCCCCTCGATATATGGCGCCCTCTCCCCTTACCCGGGGGAGGGGCCAGCGTATAAAATCGCTTCAGGTTATATTCTAAACAAGCTATACTGAACAAAATTCGATGGAATTGACAGGTTATTCGTAGGGTGCGGGCCTAAAGACCCGCACGCAATCGCTGCATTAATGCATGCATTGTTTGTCACCGGATTTTGGGCGCACCTGAAGGTACGCCCCTACGAAGATAACTTCTCATTGACCAACCCGGTGAAGACAGGATGAGAGAAGGGCACAGCCCTTCTCGGAAAAATATTACCCTCTCCCTCGAAGGGAGAGGGTAGAGAGAGGGTGGCGCAGGTATATTTTACTCTTGGTTGCATACTTGACTTGTTATGTTATACTAATATCCAAGGCAATGTATATCCTTGTCTCTTGTGCATTGGGAATTAAATATAAAGGAGGTGATGTGCACTCAGAAATGCCTGGGCAGACTGTAAGCGC
>JAPLHL010000516.1 GCA_026389655.1 Chloroflexota bacterium | reverse complement strand
GTTACTTCACTGGTGAACGACATCATCATGCCTCCTATCGGGCTGCTTTTAGGGAAGGTGGATTTTACAAGCCTGTACGTCAATTTATCCGGTCAGGCTTACTCTTCTCTTGATGCCGCTAAGGCAGCAGGTGCTCCGACGATCAATTACGGTGTTTTTCTCAATACGATATTGGATTTCATAATCGTCGCTTTTGCGATATTCCTGGTGATACACCTGATGAGCCGGATTAAGCGTCCGCTTGTGAAACCACCCGAACCCACCACCAGAGACTGCCCGTACTGCGTATCATCTATCCCCATTAAGGCTACACGGTGCCCCAATTGCACTTCGCAGCTTGCTTGAACGTAAGGCAGCTATTTTTTTAGAACAAGATCGAAGATGTAGCTCTTGATTTTGTTGGTATACTCGCGGTAGAGGAAGGCGGTACTATCGATTACGTACTGCAGTTCAATCCCGAGCATAATGGATATGAAGAGGCTGGCGGTATAGTGTTCGTCCACGTCCTTGAATATCCCCCTGGCCTTGCCTTCACGCAGGATTTCCACCATCGTTTCCCGGTAGCCGCGGTATAACTTGCTCATAATGCGCTTCATGCGCTCATTGAACTTGATCTGTGTTAAAAAGTCGTAGGTTACATAAAGATATTCCCGCTGGGCTTCGGCCAGGTCGAAAGCACGGTCCATGAAAACTTCCAGCTTTTCCTTCGGGCCGGGTACCTCTTCAATGGCCTTTTCAGTGTTGATACGCACAGTTTGCTGCATTTCCCTGAGCAGGGTTACCAGCATGTTTTCTTTATCTTTGAAATAGTGGTGGATTAACCCCGAGGAGACCCCCGCCCGCTTGGCTATATCCATCATGGTAAAGTTGTAATAACCTTTCTCAGCGATGATTTCATAGGCCGCCCCTGTAATTTGCTTTTTCCTGAGCAAAGCAATCTGCTTGCCGCGCTGGGAGCGGCTTAATCTCACCCCTTTAATCTGATCTGACGGACCGCTTCGAGTTTTTTTTACTGCCATTGCCAAATCCTCTAAATATAGTTTATATTGTTAAATGTAGTATTGATATTTTCATGGCCTGATTATGGTAAAGAGCGCATATTTAATTGTGTGGTCAATCAATATTTTAGTTAATAATATATGAAATTGTCTGATATGTGAAGTGCGTCATTGTATTTAATAGCCGGATATTTATATTGTTGCCGGAGCATACAGTTTTAATACAGGAGGCAAGTTAATGAGACGATTAGCAGGCATGGTGATGGCGGTTTTCATTTTACTGTCGGCTTGTATGACGGGTTGCTCCCAGGCAGGGTTGCGTGTCATAAGCGAAGAAAATCCGCCTTATAATTTCACGGATGAAACGGGGAATATTACCGGGCAATCCACCGAGATAGTCCGTCAGATAATCAGTAAAACCGGCAGCCGGGCGTCTATTGAAACTTTACCGTGGACCCAGGGCTACTCTATTGTTCAGAAAGAGCCAAATACAGTACTTTACTCTACCAGCCGCATACCGCAGCGTGAGGGTCTCTTTAAATGGGTCGGGCCTATCGGGACGGCGGACAACTGGTTCTATTCCAGGCGTGGCGCTGACATTACGATTGCCACCCTGGACGATGCTAAAAAAGTAAAGTCCATTGCTGTCTATAAAGATGATTCGAATCAGATTTTCCTGCAAGGCCAGGGTTTCACTAACCTTGATATCTGCCAGGACGCCGCAGAATGTATAAAGAAACTGGTTGACGGTAAGGTCGAACTCTGGCTGGGTCCGGCTGAAGGGCTTCACTTTATCGCATACGGGGCCGGCATCAACCCGGCTGAAATCGAAGCCGTGAAATTTGTACGCCGGGCGGACTGGTATATTGCTTTTAACAAAGAGACGCCGGACTCTACCATCCAGGCGTGGCAAAAAGCGCTGGACGATTTAAAGAAGGGTGGGGATGCAGGCAAAATGTGTGTCTACGAAGACATTGTCACCAGTTATGCCTTGCCCCGTTACACCACGGGCAGTGTGCCGAAGGAAGATGTGATTAAATTGACGGAACAGACTGCCGCGGACATTGGAAAAGATGCAGCGGGCACTATTGCCCTGATAAACACCGGCGCCAGTCC